>CAYNDM010000059.1:7274-12217 GCA_964395265.1 uncultured Bacteriovoracaceae bacterium | reverse complement strand
GTATGGCAGTCTTCGACGAGAATCAAAGAAACGACTCCGAACCGGACACGCAGGTCGACCTGGGTGAGGATCTTCTTGAGAAGACCGTAACTCTCGAGCGTCTTGATCCCCTCTTGCGTCCCGATCCCGGTGAGCTTGATCCTCATCCCGCCGCTTCTCCGCAAGAGCCACCGGATCTCGCCGATCTGCTTCACACCGCGAAGATCCTCGTGAACGAAGGCCTGCTCGACGAGGCGAAGAAGGTGCTTCGCCGCGTTCTCATGACCGATCCCCATCATCTCCCCGCGCGGAAGCGGCTCGAAGAAATCCATGAGTCCGAGCTGAAGCAGATTCTCGGCGATACAGAGCTTCCCCGGCGAAAGCGAAAGGCCTCGTCCATCGATTCGGACCAAGTGCTTCGAGAGCTCGATCGCGATCTGGGGCTGGAGCTGTTCCCCGATGGGGATGCCCATTCAGCGCGCCAAAGAGAGCTCTCGCTTTTCGAGAGCCGCGAAGAACTCGAGCTCTTCGAAAAGAAGCTTGAGTCCGATCTGCAGGCCGCGTCGGCGAGGGATAGGATCGACATCGGGATCGCGTTTTTCGAAATGGGGCTTTATGAGATCGCCATCAAGCAGTTTCGCGTGGCTGCCAACGAGGAGACGCTGCGCTTGGCGGCGCAGGCGCTTCTGGCCAAGGCCCAGATCGCGTCGGGCCGGCCTCTCGAAGCCATTCAGATCCTATCGATGCTCCTGAACGACGAAAGCCGCCAACCTGACGAGAAGCTCGACCTGCTTTACCAGATGGGCAGGGCGCATGAGATGCTGGCCGATCCGCGAAGCGCCGTGCCTTGGTACAGGCAGGTCCGGGAGATCAACCCCCTCTATCGCGATGCCGAGGATCGGCTGAAGAGACTGCTTTCGAGGTGAGATGCTCAAGCGCCCTGTCCTGATCTTCACAGCCGTGGTCGTGCTTCTGATCGGAGCCGCCTTCGCGTTTATCCAGAGCGCGGCGTTCGCGACTATCGTGAAGCGCATCGCGGTACGGCATATACCGGCGGATCTCGGCATTGTCGCCGATTTCGACGAGTTCGCGATCAATGTGTTTCCGCCCGGGATCTCGATCAATCGTCCAAAGGTCTCCCTGAAAAGCAGCAAGGTGATCGACTTGCCTGAAAACTCGAAGGTCACGGCCGAACGCATCGACCTGATCTTTCGGCCTTTACAGATGCTCACCGGCAATATTCGGATGCGCAAAGTGGTGATCGTGGGAGGAGAGGTATCGTTGGACTTCGACCGGGATTACCTGGCGCGAAAGCGTCGCGAATCGGCCAAATCCAAGTTCGGGCTCAGCTGGGACGACCTCCTTCGGATCCGGACCGAGTCCGTCGCGCTCGAGGACACTCGCGTACGGTTCAAGATCGCCGAGCCGGCCGTCTCGGCCGAACTCCTGGCCAAAGAGCTGTACCTCGGCCAGAGCCTGGATCGCGCCAAGCCTGGCTATCAGGTCAAGGTGGATCTCGTCGATGTCGATACGCGCCTTCCCGTCGAATGGGGAGTGCCGACGCGGATCGACCGGGTCGTGCTCGATTCGACGTTGAGCTCGGGAGGAGTCCAGATCGATAAGCTCTCGCTCGAGTCGGCTGGATTGACGGCGACGGCGGAAGGATCGCTGAAGGGCGACGTCATGAATCCGAAGGCGCTCGAGGCCGATGCCCACCTGGAGCTGAGGGGCAATCTGAGCTCCGCTTTGCGCCAGGCGCTGTCTTTCGAAAGCCAGGCGATTCCCGACGGGGATGTCCACTTTGAAGGCAAGGTCCGAGGGGACCTGCTTCGCCCGATGCGATCCATTCGCGCCGAGGGAACGCTTCGAGTGGACCAGTTCTCCTATCGGAACTGGCAAGTGGACAAGATAGTCGCGCGCGGTTCTTGGCAGGCGGCCGCCAATGGCGGAGAAGTGGTGATCGAGAAAGCGACTGTCGAGGCGCAAGAGTTCAAGAACGAGGGGGGCTATCGGGCCGGGCACGGTGGGAAGCTCGAGGCAGGCCCCGTTCGCCTGCGCTTGGGAATGATGGAAGCCGTAACCGTCCCAGTCGAGTTTCAGAGGGCCCATATTCATTGGCTGGCGGCCCCAGTTCTGAAGGGAGTGTATCCCCTCGATTTCAGGATCACTGGTCCTGCGAAGTTCGAGTTCAAGCCCGCCGCTCCGAAGAAAAGCTGGGAGCTGCTCGCGCAGCTCGGAGTCAGCGTCGTGGATTTCAAGCTGGACAACCAGAGCTTGGGCAAGAGCAAACCGCTCCGTCGCATTCTCGACATCCAGAAACCGATCCGGGTGAACGGGGCCGTGCGTGTCACCGACTCCCACCTGCGCCCGGAGCAGCTCTCGATCCAGGTGAACAAGAGCAAGTTCGCTGCGTCGGGAGAAGTGGATTTCAAACAGGGGCTCGATCTGCGGGCCATCGGGCATGCGGCGCTCGAGGAGGTGGGGCAGATCGCCGAAACCGATATCCGGGGCGCGGCCGATCTCAATGTCAGGATCCATGGGCCTTCCTCGAGGGTTCTGGCCGACTTCGAGGGCCAGATCCGGGACGCTTACTACCTGCGGCTGCATCTCGGCGACATGAAAAGCGGAAAGATCACGTTGGATGAGGACTCCGGGCAGCTGATCTTCTCGAACATGAGGCTTCAGAAGGGAACGACTCCCTATCAGGTCAACGGTCTCCTCGATATGCAAGGGGACTCGAGGATCGACCTCGACGTGGGCGTCGACGAAGGAGATATTCAGGATTTCACTGGCATCTTCGCCGACCTCACGCAGGATCTTTGGTGGTTTCCCCGCCGTCTTCTCGGTCCGATGTCGCTCAAAGCGAAGGTATCGGGAGGGCTCGACCTGAACCGGCTCAAGATTCTCGGCGACGTCAGCGGCTTGAGCTGGGATTATTTCGGCGAGCGCTTCAAGACAGTCGCGATCCGGTGCGGATACGACGGAGGAAAGTATTTCATCGAATCCCTTCGCGCGATCAAGCGCACGGGCGTGGTCTCGGGGAGGATCCTGCTCGAAAAGGACGGCACATTCGACTGGGATTTCAAGACCGAAGACATGACAGTCACCAACTTCGATCATCTCGCGAGGCTGGACGTGCCGATGCGGGGCAAGCTGACTCTGCAGAGCAAAGGCCATGGCCGGCCCGGGGCGATCGAGGCGGCCACTTCGGGAAGTCTCAACGAGTTCACGGTCCGGGGAGCGCCGATGCCGCCTTCAGAGTTCCAGATGAGGAGCGCCGATGGGATCACGCACTTCAAGGGCGCGCTGATGGGAGGCCAGGGCCTCCTGGAGGTCTCGTATGACTTCTCCGAGCGAGGCGAAAGCTATATCCGCGGCGAGCTGAAGAACCTGGACTTTTCGCCGGCCCTTCTGCTGCTCAATCCCAAGTCGATCCATGACAACGCCTTGGTGGGCGAGGTCTCGGGAGCGATGGATCTCAGGTTCCGATCCGGCGAGATCGAACGGGCAAGCGGCCGGGTCGAGCTCTCTCGCTACGTCCTGGCCAGAAGCGGTACGCGATTTCAGCTGGTCAGCCCTGTTTCTGCCGTCGTGGACCGAGGTACTTTCAGGTTCAAGGACGCTGTGATTCGGGGACGGGACAGCGAGACGGTCGTGGCTCTTCGAGGCACGGACGCGTTTCTCGACGGATCGATTCGAGGCGAACTGGATGCTTCCATCGCCGAGTTCTTCGCGTCGAGCATCGAAAGGCTATCCGGTCGATCCAAGGTCGCGGTGACGATCGGCGGAACGATCAAAGCTCCGGTTCTCAACGGAAACGTCACTTTCGCGGATCTTCTGCTCAAGGTCGATTCGCTGGATTCGCCTTTCGAGAACATCAAAGGGGCCCTTGAAATCCGCCAGAACGTCGTCCGCCTTCGTGAGGTCGAGGCGGATCTCGCCTCGGGGCGATTCAGCTCCTCGGGAACCGTCACGCTGTTTTCGGACCGATTGCCCGCACTGGACCTGAGGGCTTCCCTGTACGGGAACAAAGTCAAGGTCGACCCGTTCCAGTTCCTGAAGGTGAGAGGCAATCTTCATGTGCATGGCACCGAGATCCCTTACCTGACCGAGGGCAATCTCGTGGTCGAGTCGGCGCTGATCCGAGAGCCGATATTGAGCCATGCCCAAGGCAGGTCGATGAAGTCGGCCCGCTACATGCCTTCGGCCTCGTTTCGTCAGGAGAGCGACTTGCCGCTGCTGCGACTCGATATCGACGTGCTGGCGGACGGAGGGATCATGGTGCAAGACGACTTCTTCGACGCCGAGCTCAAGGCCAAGGTGAAGCTTGTCAACACGATCACGGCTCCCCGGCTTCTCGGAGAAGTCGATCTTGTGCAGGGGCGGATGACCTTCAAGGAGCGTGTCTTCCAGATCCAATCGGCTCGGGCGGAGTTCGACAATCCCACGGTCATGAATCCCAGGTTCAACCTGACGGCGCTGACCGAGGTCAGCGGCACCAAAATCCAGATCTACGCGGCCGGGCGGCCCGATAAGTACAAGATCGACATGACCGCCAATCCGGCACTCCCGGAGACCGAAATCCTTTCGCTTCTCGCGCTGGGGCTGACCTCGGGAGAGATCAGGAAGCTCAGGACCGGGGGAGGAGGCCTTTTCGAGCAGAACGAGGCCGCATCGCTGCTGCTCCACTCGACCGGCTTCAATCGGGACGTGCAGAACAGGACAGGCTTTCAGATCGAGCTGGACGAGGCAGTGAACAACTCGACCGGAACCAGCATCTTTCGCCCCCGCTCTGATGTCGAGTCGGCCGCTTCCCCCAAGATCGTGCTCAAGAGGCAGATCGGGAAGCGAATCGATCTGTCTGTCGGGAGCACGGTGGGTGTGGGGACCAACACGCAGAGGGAGGTCAACGCCGAGGTCCGGGTGACCCCAGGCCTGTCGGTGATCGGCGTCTGGGACAACTC
>CAYNDM010000059.1:3224-7264 GCA_964395265.1 uncultured Bacteriovoracaceae bacterium | reverse complement strand
CGCAGGCGGTAGGGATCGACCTGAAGGTACAAAAGAGGATTAAATAGCTCAAGTTACCCGCTTCAAGTGGATAGCCGCATCCCTGGGACTGCTGATCGCGACTGCCGCGCTTCCCTCCGCTGCCGCCGCGCCCCTTCAGGTGGAGATCGATCGCGTCGAGATCGTCGGAGTGACGCTGATCAACGAGTCGGCGCTCGAAAGAGCCCTGGAGATCGGCGCCGGCGATCGCCTGGTGCGCTCCAAGGTCGTCAATACGGCTGAGAACTTCCGAGCTCTCTATCGAGTGGTCGGGTACCAGGAGGTCCGGATCACCAGCGAGCTCATTCGCGAGAAGGGGACGACCGGAAGGGTGGAGAACGTGCTACGTTTCGTGGTCGTCGAGGGTAGGCCTACCCGGGTGGCGTCCGTACGGTTCGTCACGAACCGCGCGAACCAGGAGCTCGGAGGGTATTGGCTGGAGCGGGAGCAGGACCTGATCGAGCGTTTCGGGCTAAAGCCCGGGGACGTATTCAACCAGGAGAAGATATCGTCGGGGAAAAGGCAGCTCCAGGACCTTCTCGCTTCAGAGGAATTCGTGGGGGCCAAGGTCGAGGAGGTCCGGGTCGACACCTCTTCGGCGCCCAAGCTCGAGAAGCTCGAGGACGCTGCGGGCTGGGTTGGCATTACCGTCTACATGGACTTGGGCGATCGAGTGACCTTCGGCTTTAGAGGGAACACCCGCTTCAGTCGCGGCCATCTGCTGACCCTGGTGGACGAGCAGCGCTTGCTCGGGTTCGGCAACGACTACATCGGAGCGATCCAGGGAAGGATCGAGCAAGAGTACCGTTCCTCGGGATATGCTCATGTCAGGATCACGCCGTTCACGTTCGAGAGGTCCAGCCAGGAGCGCCACGTCACCTACGAGATCGAAGAGGGCCCAAAGGTCCGGATCGAGAGCGTCGAGTTCGAGGGCAACGTGATGTTCGACGGGAACAGGCTGCGCCGACAGTTCTTCTCCGAAGCTGCGCCTACCATCCAAAATGACATCTACGTGGAGAAGGAGACGCAAAAAGCCTCAGAAGCGGTCGTGACCTGGCTGCGCGAGCAAGGTTATCTCTCGGCGAAGCTCATCACCATCAACCGGATCTACGGCCCCAAGGCCTCCACCGTGCGATTGATCGTCTATATCTACGAGGGCGACCAGACGCAGCTGGAGTCGATCACGATCACTGGCCTGAACGCGTTTTCTTTCGAGGAGGTGAAGAGCATCCTCTCGGTCGAGGAGGACCGGCCCCTGAACCTCTTCGCCTTCAGCGAGGGCCTCGAGAGCCTCAAGGCGTACTATCGTTCCAAAGGGTACCTGGATATGCGGATCGAGAACGAATCCGACGAGCGGGTCGTCAGCTATTTTCAGGAGAACCGCGTCGCGCGAATCCGCCTCGAGCTGAACGAAGGCCCGAGATACCGCCTCTCGCGCACCGAGGTCGAAGGCCTGACGAAGACCCGTGAGGAGGTCGTGATGAGGGAGATCCGGCTTTCCCCGGGTGACGTGCTCGAGGAGGCCCGGATCGCGGAAAGCGAGGCCCGGCTGCGGAAGCTCGGGATCTTCTCCGTCGTCACCACGCGCATCTCCGACGATCCCGAGCACGCTGACCAGAAGATCCTCAGGGTCTCAGTGCAGGAAGGGACCCCGGGTTTGATCGCAGGCGGGGTGGGGTATCGAAATGACTTGGGCCCGCGGGCGTTCGGCGAGATTGCTTACACCAATCTCTGGAACCGCAACCACACGCTCTCTCTCGGCGGCAGCCTGAACCGCCGGTTCGACGAGACGTTCTGCGACAACCACTACAGCGCCGAGTCCGGAGTGCCGCCGCTTGAGGGTTCCTGCTGCTTCGAGTACCAAGTGCAACTCGGTTATAGCTGGCCCTGGTTCGGGCTGGGGGAGACGACTTTTCGCCCCCGTCTGACCATCGAAAGAAACCAGTACAGGATCCTCGACGCCTTCACCGTATCGCTCGCCCTGACCTGGGAGAGAAGGCTTCTCTCGGACGTCAATCTGATCGGATTGTTCACTTACAGCCTCGAAAGGACCCAGCAGCGCAACGCCCAGAGGCGCGAGGATGACAACGACCTCACGATCGGCGCGATCACTCCGACGATCATCCTGGATCTTCGGGACAGCTCTTTGGCCCCGACGCGGGGGTTTTACGGACTGGCCTCGTTTGAATGGGCCTCCACCGCGTTTCTCTCGCAGACCGGTCCGCCTGCGGTCGGGTACGGGCGCTTTCAGTTCCGGTCGGACTATCTCGTGCCGCTCCCGGCGAACATCCGCTGGTCCCTCAGCTTCAGGATGGGTTACGAGCGGAATCTGGAGCCTCCTCCGGACGGTACCCCGGACTCGGAACGGGGTCGGTATCAGATCCCGGTTATCAAGCAATTCACCTTAGGCGGCATCGGCTCGCTTCGCGGGTTCGAGGAGCAGGAGCTCACGGTGAAGCGCGATGTCGCGATCCTGGGAAGCCTCTCCTACGTGAATTACCGGACTCAGATCGACTTCCCGTTGGCTGGGGCGCTTCAGTTCGGCCCATTCCTGGATGCCGGCAACCTCTTGGTCGACGAATTCTCATTCGGCCAGCTCCGTTTCGGCGCGGGAGCCGGCCTAAGATACCTGAGTCCCGTGGGTCCAGTGAATTTTGACTGGGGTTTCAAGCTGAATCGCCAGCCTTCGGAGCCCCGCTCGCACGTCTTTCATTTCTCTATCGGCTTGATCTGAGCCGCCCGATGAGCAGCCTAGTTAAATCAAGGACATAGACATGCTTTGTCGTAAGCGCCTAGGTAGCCGAGATCACAGCTGAAAAACCCGTTGACTTCAACTTGGGCGTCAGATAATCCCAATTCCCTATGTTGCAACAAAAGACTTATCAGGCGAAGCAGTCCGGCCCTCATTTGTTCGAGACTAAGGGTCCAAACGCCCCGAAGTGGTACGTCGTAGACGCGAAAGACCAGGTTGTTGGTCGCTTGGCTACGGTGATCGCACGTGTAGTGACCGGCAAACACAAACCAACTTATACCAAACACGCGGATACGGGTGATTTCGTCGTCGTTTTGAACGCCGACAAAGTTGTTTTCACGCGTAACAAGTGGAACGACAAGCTGTACTACAGTCACTCCGATTTCCCTGGCGGGCTTAAGATCAAGACCGCAAAGGAAATGCTCCAGCGACATCCTGAGGAGATCCTCCGCCAAGCTGTCTGGGGAATGACGAACAAGTCCAGTCTCGCTCGTCACCAGATGAAGAAGCTGAAGATCTACACGGGAGCTGAGCATCCTCATGCCGCTCAGCAGCCTCAGGCATTGCCAGTCGCGGCGACTCGTCGCACGGTTGTCGCTGCCAAGAAGTGATTCGGAATTGATTCGTTAAATAGAACCGGAATCCGGCGATGCAGGATTCTGTTTGTCGTGCCCGGTCGGGTTGAAGCCGGCTTGGCACATCAGGAGAAAGAAGAACTCGATGGAAAAACAGATTCACGAAACTGGTAAACGTAAGAACGCGATCGCGCGAGTCTACTTGCGCCCTCGCGCTGGCGAAGAAGGAGTCATCCGCGTGAATGGTCGCGCGTTTGAAGACTACTTCCCGCGCCCCACATCCCGGCTGATTATCATGCAGCCTCTGGAGCTCACCTCGACGGTCGGTCGTTTCGACGTCTACGTGAATTGCAAAGGCGGCGGGAAATCCGGCCAGGCAGGCGCTGTACGCCACGGCATCTCCAAAGCGCTTCTTGACGTGGATCCTGCATTCCGTTCGGTTCTGAAAAAGGCTGGCTTCCTTACTCGCGACCCTCGCGAAGTCGAGCGCAAAAAGTACGGCTTGGCTGGCGCACGCCGCCGGTTCCAGTACTCGAAACGTTAATCGTTTCATTTTGCCTGTTCTGGAGCGTCTCTTTGTGGCGGCTTCAGAGGTCATAGCCTTGAGTGGCGAAATGCGAAAAGCGCCGGTTCCTCCGAACCGGCGCTTTTTTTTCATCTCGAGATCCGGGGAAGTGAAGGCTCTTCAGGTGGGG
>CAYNDM010000059.1:0-3214 GCA_964395265.1 uncultured Bacteriovoracaceae bacterium | reverse complement strand
GGGCTAGGGGCACTCCTGGGTCGAGTCAGGCGATTTTCTGTTTTTTGGCCTCAGCCTCGTAAGCCAGCGAAGCGCATTCGATGACTCGGCCGTATTCGTGGGCCGCCTTGATGCGCTCGGCGCGAAGGAGCTCGTTGCGGTAGTTTCGGTTTTCCAGCTTGCTCAGGTGCTCCCTGGCACGGCTCAGGTAGCGAGCCAGTTCTTCCGGCATCCTTTCGGCGCTCGGAGGGGAGTGGAAAGAGACTGAATCCAGAAGGTCCGCGGTGGTGTCGCTGTACTCATGGAGGTTGTACTCCTCGCGCGCGCCTTCGAGATACGGGAGGTTCGTCGCTCGCGGCTCGAGATATGCGATCTTGGCTTCGTGCCAGAACGCGCGAGCCAGATGCTTAGCGGTGCGCGCCCAGCGCTCGGCGCATAGCCGGTCGTTGGCGCGGTACGCATTGAAGGCCTTCAGATAAAGCTGATTCACCTCTTCCGGGTTCACTCCTTGGATCTGGCGTTTGTCCCAGAAATGGGTCACGCCCGACTCGATCACGCAGTTGTAGGCCTTTTTGAGCTCATGCTCGGCGTTCTCGGGCCCATGCTCGAATTTTTTCTTTGTGCTTTGCATAAGAAGTCCCCTCCAAAAGCTTCGTGCAAAGGCGAAGCCATCGGCGTCGACGTTTTGACGGTCTAGGTCGCTAAAGACGTTGGCGCGCTTGGGCGGGCTTCATCCCGGCATTTTAGTCAGATGATTTTGCCGCACTTGAGTTAAACTTTTAAAGAACAACGCAATACCTAGAGCAAGCGAGGAAGGGTATGGTCAGCATTTCGCCATTGATGGTCGGTCTTATCGCGTTCCTGTCGGTCGGAGCCTGGAGCACGTCTCTCCCTTTGCTGGCGGCGGCCGCCGACTTGGCGAAGGTCAATGGACGAGTCATCACCGATCAGGATGTCAGGAACGCGTTGGCCGGATCGGGCGTGAACGAGGGACAGCAGGCGAACATCCTGAAGGACCCGAATTCCCGCAAGCAGATCCTCAACTCATTGATCGAGCAGGAGCTGCTGACCCAGGAGGGCGAAAAAGCCAAGCTGGACAAGGATCCCGACTATCGGGTGGCCCTCAATGCGTTCCGCAAGCAATATCTCTCGAACAAGATGCTTGAGAAGGCGCTTGGATCTCGCTTGACCGAGGCCAACGCGAAAAAGTACTACGCCGCCAACAAGAGAATCTTCAGCACCGATCAGGTCTTCGTGCAGCACATCCTCGCGGATACCGAAGCGCAGGCGCGTGAACTGCTGAAGCAAGCCAAGCAGCCCACTTCGGACTTCATGGATCTCGCAGAGAGATACTCGAAAGATCCGTCCGCCAAGAATAACCGGGGTGACCTGGGCCCGCTGACCTATGACAGCCCATTTGTCGAGGAGTTCAAGGCGGCCGCATTCAGCGCCGGGAAGGGCGACATCGTGGGCCCGGTCAAGACCGCTTACGGTTATCACATCATCAAGGTGGTGGATAAAAAGGCCGGAAGGCCTCTTGAGTACGACGAAGTCGAACTCAACGTCAAAGCCCGCCTCCGCCAGGAGCTGATCCAGAACTACGTCAGCAAGCTGCGCTCCCAGGCTAAGATCCAGGTGAACGAAAAAGCGCTCGATGGCCTTCGTTAGCCACCGAGCGCCTCTGGCAATAGAGTCTCGAATCGGAGAAGTCAGAAGGGCCATGCGGCCCTGACCCCGCTGTCTGGAGCGGGTTAGCACATACGCTTACGCGTAATCGCGGGCGTTGATCCCGTACTTCTCGAGTTTCCTGAGCAGGGTCTTTTTCGGGATGTTGGCGTGCAGCGCGGTCTGATTGATCCGCCCGTTGAACGCTTTCAGGGCGCTGATCAGGAACTGCCGCTCGAACTCCTCTTTGTTGGCCTGGAAGTCCAACCGATTGATATCGAGCTTGAAGCCTCGAGCCGACGCGTTGCCGGCGGCGACCACCGTGCCCGTGGTCACTCCTTGAACCAGGATCTCCTTCTGCTCGTCCGACGAGCCGTTATCCCAGTCGAGAGGGGCCCGCGTCAGGCCAGCAGGCCTGGCTGAGCCCGTCACCGAGCTCGGCAGGCTCGATGGCGTGATCTGGTTCGAAGTCTCGATCACGAATGCGTGCTCGATCACGTTCTCGAGCTCGCGGATATTACCGGGCCAGCTGTGGGCCTTGAGAAGCTCCATCGCGTCCGGAGCGACAGCCGTGATGTTCTTCCGGTGCTGTTGGTTGAACTTCTCGATGAAGTAGCTCGAGAGCGCCTCGATGTCGTTCTTCCGTTCGCGCAAAGGAGGAAGCTGGATCGGGAGCACGTTCAGGCGGTAGAAGAGATCCTCACGGAACTCGCCTTTCCTGATCATCTCCTCGAGGTTGCGGTTGGTGGCCGCGACGATGCGAACGTTGACCTCCACTTCCCGGTTCGATCCGACCGGGCTGAAACGCTTTTCCTGCAGCGCGCGGAGGAGCTTCACCTGCATGGCGGGCGAGATATCGCCGATCTCGTCGAGGAACAGGGTTCCTCCGTCTGCGTACTGGAACTTGCCGATCTTACGGGAATCCGCGCCGGTGAATGCGCCCTTCTCGTGCCCGAAGAATTCGCTTTCGATCAGCGTCTCGGGAATGGCCGAGCAATTGATCGTGACGAAGCGATTGTCCTTGCGAGGACTGTTGAAGTGCAGGGCCTGGGCGACCAGCTCCTTGCCGGTACCGCTCTCGCCGCGGATGAGCACCGCCGTGTCGACGCGCGAAAGCTTGTCGATCACGCCGAAGATCCGCTTCATCTCCGAGCTTTGGCCGATGAAGTCGGTTCCGTTAGGGAGCTTGAACACAGGCGCCGAAAGGCTCATGTTCTTGACCATGCTATGGGCCCGGATCGCCTTGTCGATCAGGTACACCAGGTTCTCGGCCTTGATGGGCTTTTCGAGGTAATTGTATGCTCCCTCTTTGGTCGCCTCGACCGCGTCCCGGACGTTCGAGAACGCGGTCAGCACGATGACGATGATCGACGGATCATGCGCTTTGATCTCCTTGAGAGCCTCGATCCCGCTTGTCCGGGGCATGTTGACGTCCAGGAGAACGAGGTCGTATTTTCCAGCGCGAACCCGGTTCACGCCTTCTTCTCCGTCGCGCGCCTGGTCGACTTGATAATGGTTCTCGGACAGGGCCGACGAAACCGACAGGCGAAGATCCGCGTCATCATCCACA
>CAYNDM010000058.1:7527-12231 GCA_964395265.1 uncultured Bacteriovoracaceae bacterium | reverse complement strand
GTTATAAACTATTGTTTCGCTCACATGGGGATTTTGATCTCGGCTCTGCGCCCCCTCTTTAGGAGAAGAGCCGAAGAGTCCCTCAGGAGTTAGAAATGAAAAAAAAGGACTTCAGGTTTCACTCTTAAGCTCCTGAAGTCCTTATAGAAAAATGGTTGGCGCGATTGGGATTGAACCAACGACCCCCACCGTGTCAAGGTGGTGCTCTCCCGCTGAGCTACGCGCCAATGATACAAGAACACTGGGTATAGCGCCGTCGAATGGGCCCGTCAACTGGCCGATTGGCGCCACAGGCATTTTTGGGCCGCCTGGATCAGCGTTTCACCCAGGCCTTCGAAACCTTCCTCATTCTCGAGAAGATACGCCACCGGGGCCTCAAGGCCACAAGGCCGAAGTCCAAGGAAGCTGGTGGGAGTTTGAAACCCGTGCAGGGACAGTCCGTGGAGCAAGACTCCTTGCTCGATATGGACTCCGACGGCGGCTACTTTTCCTTTCTTTGCCCACACGCCGGTTTCTAAGCCCTCGCCAATCCGCACCTCAGCTTGATAGCGCCTGGCGACTTCCTCAGCGGTCTGGAGGAGTCCGTTGACCGCCTTTCGCACGCCCCTGGGATCACCTGTCAAACGCTCCAGTCCATCAACCGCGAACAAGACCCATTGCCCGGGCCCATGATAGGTCGCCAGGCCTCCCCGGTCCGTGGGCTGGATCTCGATTCCCAGCCGGGCATAGCTTTCCGGAGGCAAGAGCAAGTCCTCAAGGCGGGTTCGGCGCCCAAGAGTGATCACCGGCGCCACTTCCGAAAGAAGAAGGGCCCCTGGACCACCGCCGCGAACCCTTTCCGCAATCTTGCGTTGAAGCCGATCGAGCTTCTCATAGGTCCAAGGCCGCTCGGACGAATGCCTTTGAATCAGGACTTCAGGTTGCGAAAAACAGGGACTCATCTGGCGCTGGGATAACACGACCGGGGATGTGGAGAAAAGCCGCGAAAATGCCGGCCCGTCCTGTCGTCTTCTTAGCTGGCTTGGTCTCGGATCTGCCCCTTCGCACACTGGCGGATAGGGCATGAGCGGATCGGGCCGGTCGAATTCCTGATCGTAGATACTCCCATTCTACCTCCGGCGCCGGAGGTAGACCGAGTGATGGCTGCACTCTCCACCGCTGGAGTTGAGCATTCGGCGCAAGGCTGTGAGCTTATTCGGTCTTCTGTGCTATTCGGGCATCGACGGCTTGGTTGACCTTCATGACCCCTTCGGTCGCTGCCAGTCGATGCTGCTGAGCAGTTCGGTATGCATGGAACCAGAGCAGCTGCTCGTTCAGGATCGCGCTGGTCAATTCGATCTCCTTGCGCTCTTGCGTGATCTCAGATGTCAGTGACTGTGTTCGCCCAAGTCGATCCTCCATCTTCCACTCGATTGCTTCCCTGAGCTTTTTGTCCTTCAAAAGCTCGTCGAAGGGGCCACCCGAATAGCTACCATCGGGCAATCTTCTGCCCATGACGTCCTCAAGCTTCAAGGTGCCTCGCTCGAACTTTTTCACGAGCATTGGGTATTTCGCCTCCATGTATTGGTAAACAGCCTTCTGAACGAATACCCTGTACTTATCTGAAGTGATGGCCTTGTAACGTGCCCCCAGGACTCCCTGTACAAAACCGATAATTCGATTTCGGAATGGTATCGAACGAAACAAACCCTGAGTGGAGATACCCACGACTCCCAGAGCTCCGTTGACGTGGTAGTACCCCAGACGGAAACTTTGCGGCTCGTATTTGAAGTGCTCTCCCAGTTCGGTTTTGGAGGTCTCCATTCTCTGAAGTAGGTAGCGAAAGGCGTCGGTCGTCGCCTTGGGTTCGCTTAGCTGAAGCCAATTGGTCCACATGAAAGAAGGCCTTTTCACTGGGATCGTTACCTTCTCTCCGATGGTATCGGACGGTTTGTATTTGGCGAGATCGTCGTGGTAGTTGAGAATGATTTTGAAAACATACTCTTTGATCAGCTCGGGGTCATTTCTCCTCTTTATGGGAAGACTTGCCCGGACCGAGTCGATCATATTCGGGAGAACGTCGAACTTCGAAGCTTCTCTGGCCTTCGAAATGGCATCGAGGTCATGGAGAAGAAGCGTCGTCGTTAAGCCTGCGGCCTTGGTGTTGTATTCCGTGACCAGCAGTTTCACATTTTTTTTCAATCGCTCGGCGTCGATATGCTCGTCTAGGAGATTGTCCGCATCTTCAAGTTTTTTGGAAAATTTGCTCATGGCTTCCACTAAAGCCGGATCCGCTTCGAGATTCCTCATGTTGAAGGCATTGATTCCTTCGTTCTGTGCCCAGAACTTGCGGGACGTGTAACGATTATTGGCGTAGGCGAACAGGATCTCGTTGACCCTGCGGGCGTACTCAGGGCCATCTTTAAAAGTACCCAAACTGGCCCGGTTCAATAGATTCAAGACCAAAGGGTGCTTTTCCTGAAGGGCCTGATCGAGCTGATCGACCCTATTGACCAGGGTAGCAAGGGCTTCTTTCGGCTCTTTCTGAAGGAATGCGTTCAGTCGTTCAAATCTTGGGTTCTCAAACAGCCTTTGCAAGCGGCCTTTTCGCTTTGGTGAAAACAGGTTCTCAAGGTGGACCTTTGCCGAAACGTCGCACACTATCGAAGAGGAAGAGACAGTGCCGGCGCAAGTAGGAGCGTGCCCGAAAAAGAGAGCGCAACCTGCCGCCAGATTGGTGAAAGGAAATAGCCGCACGGTCAACTTATCGGCAAAAATTCCCAGAATTGTTAATGCGATCGCGTTTCGGTGTCAGTGGATTGACAGCTAGCCGCTAGCCAGGATGGCGGGTGCCTGAATTCTCTCGCAGTGATCCGGCAGAACACCTAATACCGCCCGATTTCGCGCGTTTCCTGGTGGCTCAGCTTCATCGATTCGATCCCGGTGCGAAGCTTATGGCAGCGAAGGATGCCTTCGGGCATGACTTGATCGAGACCATAGCGGCTGATCGTCGGATCAGAGCCTTCAAAGAGCTGAGTGTCGAGCTTGTCTTTGAAAAACGCGTCGATCTGCTCGTCGGTCATATTGGGCAGGGCATCTCGAAGCTCGAAGAGCGACTTGGTCATGAGGACCAGGTATTTGATCGTGGCGGAGCGCGCCAGGCGGGCCTCATGCTTTAGGCAGCCATGGCGCCCTTCGTCCGTGGAGAAGTTATTGTCATCGCATGCGCGGACTGGCTCGGGTTTGCGCTTGAAGATGAAACCGATTTTCTTGGCCGTCTTCCAGTACTCTTCCTCCCGGTTCGCCCAGTCATTTCTCTTGGCGAGATCAAGCTCGGATCGAGCTCGGATCCAGATACGATCGCGGATATCGTAGGTTGAGTGTAGGCACGCCAGATTTTTCTTATAGCGGTTGGAGGTTTCCCGAGTCAGCTTGTCGATGTATCTTTGGATCGGACCGGTGATCCAGAGCCCCTGCGCTACGGAAACCTGCGCGTGAACGTGGCCGCGAAGCAGCCCTTCTTTGAGCTCAGACGGGTCGTAAAAGCAGACGTCCATGAGATCATTGTTGCCGCTGTCGTCCCGAAAAGTGTGCGCTGGAGAGAACGAGTCCTGAATAACGTGCGTTGCCGAGCCCATGAAAAACAGTGCCTTGCGGCGGAGTTCGGTCAGGAATTCCGGACGGTTCTCGAGAGCATGCGGATCAATCTCGGCACTCAGCAAATTTCGCCAGATCCGCGCTGCCTCGCTGGTCAGCTTGAAGATCGTGTCTCTCGTTGCATAACAGGAATCTTTCGCTGGCTCGACCAGGCCCAGGCCAGGATGTTCTCCTTCGCCAAGCGTCTTTCGCAAGGCATGGGGAGCCTGGGTGCGAGGATCCGTATGCCAGTTGTCGACCGGCACCCCGAAGAATTCGCTCAGACTCGCCTCCCAGTGTGCTCTGGGCTCATCCGGATGGATCGGGTTGTCCGTCGCGTAGTTGCCCCTGACGATGGGATTGGTAGAATTCCGGCCGACTAGGCCAAAAAGGAAATCGGCCTCCAAGTCCGTCATGTCGCGGACCGCTTGGCGGAAATGGTCAGTGTCGAGTTCCGGAATGCTGAGCAGGATGTCCTTGCTCCAGACGATCGCTTGCCTGGTGATTTCCTCATGACCTGAGAGCACGCCGATTTTCGGGGCCACCGTAAATCCGTAGGCTCCCGAGGCCAGCGCCACGCCCATCGCACCTAGAGCCACCCATTTCGTCTTCAACATCCAATACCTGCCTACCGCATGATCAAAGTGAAGCCCCAAGATAGGGGCTCATGAGGCGCCGACATTACCTGACTAAATAAGTCAAGGCAAGGGGAAGCCCTGAATTTACGTCAATGGCGCTGATTTTTGGGTTGATTCGACGTGGTCCTAGATCGAATCCGGGCTGTGGTACGCGGCGCTGAAGCTGGGCAAGATGTCGGCGAGGAACCAGGTTCCCAGCTTCTCGCGGACATAGGGGATATGGCGCCCCAGTCCCACCTTCAGGAGGCTCAATCCTCCCAGCTCGGACCACCATCTGAGGGCCGAGCTCTCATCTTTCTGGATATGGGAGAACTGCGTGAGCGAACAGTGCGCCTGGTGGCTCTCGATCGTTTGATTCATTCGCGCGAGCTGCTGGCTCAGCTCTTGAGAGAGCGTGCCGCTGGGACTTAAGAACGGCGAGGCGAACGAAGACCAGAGCATGCCTTCGAGG
>CAYNDM010000058.1:2826-7517 GCA_964395265.1 uncultured Bacteriovoracaceae bacterium | reverse complement strand
AACACAGCCCAACGTGAGCCTTGGGATCCCTGAACACTTTCTCGAAGACATCTTCAGGAGTGAGGATGCTGAAGATGGCCATGAACGCTTTCATCGATCGCGCCGATTTATGGAGAGTCTCAGCGCTGATGGCTCGCCAGTCCTCTTGGCTGATCAACCCACGACGGAGGCCGTATTGGTGCGCCGATCGCTCCAGATGAAGGAGGCGGAGCGCGGCAGCTCCGCCTGCGTACACTCCTGTGGAGTAGAGAAGGTGAGCGAGGTGTCGGACTTCTTTGAGAGCGGGAACCAGGCTACCGTCATTGATGCCCTGGATGAAGCGAAGCTTGGCCAGATCAAAGAATACGTTCAGATCCGGAAGCGGAACCTTCACGGGATTGATCCTCGGGCGCAATGTCAGGAATTCTTCGGCCGGGCTCGAATTGAATAGATCCCAATGGTCATAGCGTTGAAGCGCCTCCATCCAGGCCAGGTCCACCGGCATCTTCGCGAATTCGCCGGCGTGCTCGGGCCAGTCGGATCCAAAGCCTGCCAAGCGAAAGCTCAGGTCCTCGGTGACGCCGATGTACCGCTCGGATTGAATGAGCTCTGAGCCCCTCCAATCCAGCATGGGATTCAGGAACTCGCCCGCGTTTCGATCTCGAGAGATCTGGAATACGGGCTCATCCGCGATTTCATGCTGGTCGCGCAAAAACTGATCGACTCCCGCTCGGAGCGAAGCGCGGATCTCGTCGACGCGGGCTTGGTGGCCAAAATAGATGCTGCCCAGGAGTCCCGAGACGAAGAGTGGAGCGGTGAGAGCGGCGCTAGCGAGGAAGAATCGAAGAAGCCACATGATGCTTCAATTATGAGTGGCCGCAGACGGCTCAAAAATGTGTCCGATGGGACCCGCACAGGCGCTTATACGTGCGAGCTAGGGCGTGGAAAAGATCATAACCTATTGAAAAATAAGCCGAAAAAAAGAATGTTTGACGCAATGCATATTGTATAGAAAAATTAAAAATTGGAGATGCTCCTTATGGCTACTTCAATTCGTCTCAGTCAAGCATTGATCGCGTTGGCAGGCGCAGGCCTCGTGAACGCATGCACCCAGATCCCCAACTCGTTTCGACTGGCTCAGCAGGAGGAGACCTTTAGCTCAACTCAAGCCGTCAACACGAAGCTGGATATGCTTTGGGTCATCGATAACTCCGGCAGCATGGACGTTTCGCAGAAGGCTATCCACCAAGGCTTCAAGTCCTTCGCCGAGAAGTACATGAAGCCCACTTGGGATATTCGCGTGGCGGTGATCACGACTGATACCTATCTGGCGCATCCGGCTTTCGCGAATCACCTGAATTCCGTTTACTACGGTAGCGGAACCAACTCTCCTTATCTTGGGATGAAAGAAGCCAATGGCAACCCCGCCAGAAAGACCCCGTTCGTAAACCCTTCCTGGGCGCCAAATCTCGTGAGCAGCCAAGGGACCTTCACCAACGGCGTGAAATGGAAACAGCAGTTTCCTCTCTGGGGCCCGAACTGGGCAAAACTCCTTCCGGGCAATCACGATGGACCGATGACGACGCTTTGCTGGGAGGGCTCTGCCGGGTTTTTTGGCGGTGTCTCGCAATGCTGGATCAGGGACGACGAGACCGGAAACCAGGGGCCAGAGCGCTGCGCGTTTCCCGGCCCTGGCGAAGACAGCACCACCCAATGCGTGAATACCGTGATGAACGATACGGTCCATTCGGGTAAGCCGATCATCGCGACGCTTCCTCCCGAGGGCGTGTCGGCGAACGGCGCTTGGACTCAAGGCCTGGTCCGCGACTTCTTGGTCAATCTGAGTGTCGGGATTTCGGGTTACGGTCGCGAGAGGGCTTTCGGCTCCATCCTGCAGCTGCTTTCGGACAACGAAGTCGAAGGCGCGGCCTATCGTTTCTTCAGGCCCGGCTCGCTTCGCGTGATCGTGCTGGTGGGGGACGAGGACGACCAGACGATGGTGATCCCCAGCCCGCTTCCGAGCGGATTCAGCGCGAATACCTATTTCAGCGTCAGTTACTGCACATCGAAGACCATCGACGGCTATACGTACAAGGTCCCCGAGTGCCCGCAGCCGTCCCGGTTGATGCCGGTCAGCACGGTAAAACAGAAACTGGATGACTTCTTCATCGATCTCGATCAAGGCGCCGAAGACTCGCCCAACTACTTCGTGGTCTCGATCACGCCTCTTTCGGGTGTCTCGATTCAGTCGTTGCATAACGACCGAGGAACGAAAGAGGTGGACCGTGCAGACCGGTTCCTGGCTTTGGGAGACCTGGTCGGAAACGGCTCGATGGCGATGGATCTGACTGCGACCGATTACAGCCCAATGCTGGATCAGATCGGGCAGGCGATCGTGGAGAAGAAGGCCGTGTTCCAGCTCAATCGCGAGCCGACGGCCGAAGAGGACATGCTGGTTTTCGTGCGCCATGCTGATGGCTCGGTCACGTACCTGAAGTACGACCAGTTCACGGTTTCGGGAAACCTCTTGACGATCACCGACCTGGATTTCGTGCTCAGCCTGAGCGTAAGCGACCAGATCGTGATCAACTATCAGCCGAAATCAGTTCTCTAATGAGCTGTTGGTCGAATGTGGAGCCGGATAAGGGATGTCCGTGCGGTTCGCCATTTCCAGGCTGGCTTTGGCGTAGGCCAGGTGCTGGCTGGTCAATCTCAGGCGCTGGTTGATCTCCTGATTTAGCGCCCAAAGGAATTTCACTGCGATTTGCGAATCCTGGCGCAGCAGGTTCAGGATATCCTTGCGAGCGATGGCCATCACCGTGGTCGCCTCGGACGTCCTGACTGAAGCGGATCGGGGTGCATTGTCCAGAAGTCCCATCTCACCGATGAAATCTCCGCGTCCGCGCTCGGCGATCACGTGACCAGACTTCACCACCTCGACGGCGCCTGAAACCAGGACGAACATCTCGTTGCTCGTGGCGCCTTCCTCGATCAGGAGCTTTCCGGACTCATAGGAGTGAAGCTTGACCAGGTCCAGTACCTTGATCAGCTCGGCGTAGCTGAGGTAGCGAAAAAGCGGGACTTTGCCCAGGATCTCGCTCTTTCGAAGAGCGTCAAGCGCCGCATCGCTGCTGTGGGCGCGCTCGCCCTCGAATCGCACCACCACGGCGGTGATATTGTCGTGGCCCCCTTGCTTCTTCGCGAAATCCACCAGCTGCTCGGGGATCGCGTTCATTTGATGCTGATCCACGTATTGCGAGAGCTGCTCGGACTTGAAATAGTCCGCTAGCCCGTCCGAGCAGAGGAGAAAGAAATCCCCGGCCATCAGCTCGAGTTGGAGAAGGTCCACCTGGACGAAGCTCTGCACTCCGACTGCCCGGGTGAGAACGTGAGAGTAGGGGTTGTTCGAGGCCTGCTCGGCCGTCCAAAGTCCCTGCTTCTGCATTTCGGTCGAGACCTTGTGGTCTTCGGTCAGCTGATGGGTCTTTCCGGAGCGTAGTAAGTAAATCCGGCTGTCTCCCACATGTCCTAAAAAGGCGTAGTCAGTCGTTACCAGGAGCAGATCAGCGGTGGTGCTCATCCCGCGCTTGCTCGGGTCGGATTCGGCCGCGTTGAAAATCTTGGCGTTCGCAAGCTCGATGGCCGAGCGGAGAAGCTCCGCGATCTGAGCGCGGCCACTGGGAGATGGCTTGGCTTTGTAGGCGTTCAATACAGCGCGATTCTGAGCAATATGTTCGCGCGCCGCTTTCGCACACATCTCGCTAGCGACATTGCCGGCCGCATGCCCTCCGACCCCGTCGCAAACGATGTACAGGCCCAGCTCATGATCGATCAAAAAGGAGTCGTCGTTGCTCTTACGTTTCAACCCCGGATCGGTCAGGCCGTAGGCGCTTATCTTCATATCACCCTATTATGACTAAGGGGCGCGATTTCTCAAAGACTCTACGCATCTGGAGAGAAGGATTCGCAGTTGCATTCCGTCATTTCTCTGACCAAAATGAGCCGCAGATGAATTCTTCGAAGAACTACATGACGCCGGCCGGCGCCGCTCGCCTCAAGGAAGAGCTTCGCAAATTGCTCTATGAGGAGCGTCCCGAAGTGGTGCGCACGGTTTCGTGGGCGGCATCAAACGGCGACCGTTCCGAGAACGGGGATTATATTTATGGGAAGCGCAGATTGCGTGAGATCGATCGGCGGATTCGCTTTCTGACCAAGAGATTGGAGGCGGCCGAAGTCATCGATCCTGCCCAGCAGCGCCGCGATCGCGTGCTCTTCGGAGCCACCGTCACCGTTCAGGACGAAGAAGGCCACACTAGGCGCTATCGGATCGTCGGGATCGACGAGTCGGATCCGAAAAATGGGGGCGTCAGCTGGATTTCCCCGATCGCCAAAGCCCTGTTGAATTCGAAAGAAGGCGACGTCGTGCGTTTTCGCTCTCCAAAAGGCGAAGAAGAACTTGAAGTTCTTGAGATCCGCTATGAAGACGCCGCTCCAGCTTCAAGCGATACTTGAAGAGTTCGAGCGCCCCCTGATCGCTCGCGCAGACCCATGAGGTGAGGAGCGGGCGTTGCCGTTGGCGCAGCCTCGCGGGGGAGCTGGGGGGCGCAGGCTGATGGCGTGACCGCCGGCACTGGCCGCAATTGACTTGCGCGAAGGGGAGGATCGTACGTAGGATCGCGAGGGAGGATTGGCATCGAATTGAAAAGAAGATA
>CAYNDM010000058.1:0-2816 GCA_964395265.1 uncultured Bacteriovoracaceae bacterium | reverse complement strand
CATCCAACCCTTCTTTCGATTTGCGTCGCATTGCCGGGGTGGCGAAATTGGTAGACGCACAGGACTTAAAATCCTGGGGGTGGCAACACCCGTGCCGGTTCGATTCCGGCCCTCGGCACCAAAAAAGTTCTTCGATTACATGGTATTAATTCGCGTACATCAAGATATGCGTCAAGACTTCCAATACTTACGGCATGGTATTGGCCCGTTGCTTTTTCTCACTCGTTCTATTTACCGCGGGAACGAGCGTTCTGACTTCAAGATCTTTTCTGCAAGTTGCCAATGCCGATGCCAATGTGGATCAAGTGAACTTATCCGTGGCTTCCCAGGTATCCCCGTCCATTGACCAAACTGGAAAAGCCCGTATCGAGATTAAAATTTCAACTCCTGTTGTACTCGGGAGAGCGATCGTCCGCATGTCAAGCGACGGGTGGTCGACTCAGAATGATTTTCTGATGTCGAAAGCCTCAGATGTGGATCGCCAGGATCGATGGAATCCCAAAAGGCGCTCAAGTTGAATTTGCTGTTGCAGGGCAGGACTTTATCGGAGACCGATGGATTTGGGACAATCATTTCTATCAGAATCACCGGATTGTCATTCCAGACAAGCTATCTGGCGCAATTGAAAAGCAGCCCCAGTGAGTGGGGGCACCCCGCGGCGGTGTCACACCTCCGGCGCCGGAGGTGCTGATCCGGAGCAGGCCTACGCTCTCGAGTGTGAATAGCGTTCATGCATCGAGGTTTCGCTAACGGAAACCCGACGCAATAATCTTGACGCATTGCGTAGTTTATCGTAAATGAGAGCCTATTTCGGTTTTCCGTTGGAGGTTTCGATGAAGGCTCTTCTTATTGGGTTCAGTTTCCTGACAGCATTCGGTCTGGTTAGCGCCAACGCGAGCGAGATTGAGGTGGACGTTGCCGAGAGCGAACTCGCTACGAACGTGACTTACTTCAAACCAGAGGCTCTGGACGAAGATGGAAAGCTCCCTGTCCAATTCCGCCTCAAGTTCTCTTCGCAATGCGAAGCGGACCAAGCTCAGGTTCGCCTCAGAGTGCTTCGCGAGAGGGGAGCTGCGACTCTGGTCGAGCGCCCCCTGCGCTTGGCAGTGGAGCTGAGCAAGGGCGGGGATGTTGCTTGTGCGGAAGGCGAACCAGTCGAGGTCAGTTACTCGGCCAAGGTCGACAAGCTTCAGCTGGCGTTTCCGGTCCTGTACAAGGTTGGGCTGATCAACCCAACGACCGGTCAAGCCGCCCAAAAGTGGATTGTCTTCGTCAGGCCTTAGGATCTTGTCTTAGCTCAGCTTCGTTGGAGCTCGGCTTTGTGAGGGGCATGCCCCGAGCTATTTGGCTTTGCGGGCATGCTCCAGTAACGTTAGTCACGCTTAAAAGACACTGGACAAGGTCGGTCGTGGTGGGCTAATGCGTAGCATTAATCAGTTGCTGCCTGATAGGCATGGGAGATGGTCGACATGAAAAAGACTAATAAAATTAATAATTTTTATCGAGTCCTGGGAGCCCAAGCTATCGGCGTAGCTCTGATGCTTTTAACGCCTTCGCTGAGTGCCCACGCTTCGCCATCGGCGAATGAAGTGCTCGAAGAGGTGCAGTCTTTCTTGAACGTGGAACGAAACAAAACCGTGAAGCTCAGAGGGGTTACTTTGGATCAAGAGACCCCTTGCAACTTCGAGTTTTCATCACGGGATGACAGGGCTTACGCGGAGCTTTCGTTTCCCATTATCGTAACCATTCCGCCTGCGCCTCCCGAGGAGCGGGGAAAGAGCATCGTCGGTTCAATCAACCTGAACACGGAAACTCGAGTCATCGGCTCCGAAGCCACGGACACCTCTTTCACAGTCCTAGTGAAGAACAGGTACTGGGAAGATGTGGACGGGGAGATGAAAAGCTTCGTGAAAAAAGAGCTTTTGACCCTCTCCAAGGGATCCGACGGCAAACGCTCAGTCAGCATCGGATCAGCTGCGGGCAATCGCAGAGTGCGCAACACAGTTACCTGCGTGTTCGAAGCGAACTGACAAGCGTCAAGGGGCCACGACGGAAATGAGGACTTAGAACGGGCGTGAGGGGTTTACGGCTCCCCAGCGCGGGTCCTGCGCAGCGCCTCGCATGCGCTCGACGTATCGGCGATCACGAAGACATGGATCCCTGGAGCGCCTAAGGCCCGCAACCTCGCCGTCAGCTTCTGAAACTGCTCGATGCCGTAAAGCAACGAGTCCGGTCCATCCTTTTCAGGCAAGGCCTCAAGCACCTCGCGCGGGACTCGAACCCGGAACTTCGCCATCATCCGCTCCGCCTGCGCTCGCGACTTCAACACTCGCGTGCCCGGCAGCACGGGCAGTGTGAGTCGGTGCTTGCCGCAAAGATCCAGGAAGCGTCCGTAAGCGTCGGCATCGAAGAGCATGTCGGTGATTCCGTAGTGGGCTCCCGCTTCGATTTTCTTCCTGAAAAACTCGACTCGCTCCTCTTCATCAGGATGTTCCGGGTACACCGCGGCTCCGATGCAGAAATCCGTCGGCTCCTGTGTGTCCGCGGCTGGGCCATTGATGCGAGGCAGGTATTTGCCGGAATGCAAATCGCGAATCTGCTGACTGAGCTGATAGGCATAGGAGTAGCCGCCCTCGCGGGGTTTCCACTCGGGCTGTCCATCGGGCGGATCCCCTCGAAGCGCCAGGATGTTCCTGATCCCGAAGTAATGATGATCCATGAGCTGATTTTCGACTTCATGCGGGGTAAGGTCCCTGCAGGTGAAGTGTGCGATGCAGGGGACGCCATAGTGCTCTTTTACGGCCTGCGCGATGGGG
>CAYNDM010000057.1:4038-12331 GCA_964395265.1 uncultured Bacteriovoracaceae bacterium | reverse complement strand
ACTCAAGCTTCAGGCCGGCGCGGCGACCGCGCTGACATGGGCGATCAACTCTGTGCGGAAAGGCGGTGTGGTTTCTGTAGGCGGCGTCTACGGCCCCACCTTCAACATGGTTCCTATCGGCAATGCGATCAACAAGGGGCTCACGATTCGAGGGAATCAAGCCAGCGTAAAGCGACACCTGCCGCGGTTGATTCAGCATATCCAATCGGGAGTCATCAGCCCGAAAGACATCATCACCCATCGACTGCCGCTCGAGGAAGTCTCGGAGGCCTATCACATTTTCTCGAGCAAATTGGATGATTGCATCAAGACAGTCCTGATCCCACCAAAAGCGGCGTGAAAAAGGAGAACAGCATGAGAAAGGACTCCAGGATGTTCGACCGAAACGAGATTGCCTCCCGGATCCCAGGCTGGGGAGTGGATCTTCGGGCGGAGGATCGCCCGGCTTACCCGAAAGAAAAAACTCCACCGCATGGCACGGGAGCCCACTGGCGGGAACCCGAACGCATGGTTCCTAAGGTGAAAATCCACGTCTCGCCCGAGCACAAAGGTATCACGCCTGTTTTCGGAACGACCTGTCCGCCCAAGGGCCTGAGCGGCAAGCTTCGCGACTGGGCGTATACCTATAGCGAGGGCCGGATCGCTCACTGGCTGATTCTTCTGATGGCCGACCGAGTGGATGTGATCGAAAGCGCGATCAGCAGTCTACTCAAAGGGCAACCGGACAATCCCCTCGCCGAGATGGGGCTGAAGGCGGAACTCAACCGTCCCGGCAGTCTAAGGCGCTTTCAGCGGCGAAGGATCTCGCTTGCCATAGCAGGGACAGTTCCGCTCTTGTTGGCGGGATCGCTCCTGCTGCGTTCGTCCAATTCGTCCGGGCCGTCGAGCTCATCGTCAGGGGCTGCCCGAGATGCCGCTTGAGTCTCCCGGAAGGTTGCTTGAACCTGCAGGTCCACCTGTGGTTCCTTCAGTCGGGCTACCGATACCCGCGGAGCCGGACTGATCGTCACTTCCTTCAATTCCTGGGGACAGGCGGCTGTCCTCCTCTTCAGTTTCAGGAGTGCCGCTCATCGAGTCGCCGTCAAAGGCTCCCGGAGATCCATCGAACCTGTCGTCCTCACCGAAGCGTCCAGGCGATCCACTGAGCTCATCGTGCTCATCGAAGCGCCCTGGCGATCCAATGGACTCGTCGTCTTCGCCGAACCGCCCTGGCGACCCACTCAGCTCGTCGCTCCCGATCGTGCCTGGAGTATCGAGAGAGTCCTGCTCCTCAGATTCCTCATCTCCGAAAGTCTCAAATGCCCCAGCGCTTCCTGGTGCCTCGGTCATATCTCCTGACTGGGCCATCACGCTGACGCTGAGGAGCGTCGACGCTACAGCTGCCAGCACCGCCCTAATCTTGGTACTCATGAAAATCTCCCTATTTCACAGAATCTGTTTCATCTCAGGAGATGCAAGATCGGAGCGCAGCGCTCCCGGACGGCTCACATCCGTCAAACCATGCGGCTCTCTTGTTGCATGGATTCTTGGGTTCGGAGCGCAACATGAAACCATTCGACCGACAGAGCAGATCCATCTCTCGTACGATCGGGGCAATCGCCGGTGGCATCGCATTACTCATGGCGCTGGGAAGCCTCATTGTGGCGATCTTCGTGGTCAGGCCCCGGACGCATGAGCTCGCCAGCCTTGCTCAAGCGAATCTGGCGGCAAGCGAACAGGCACTGATGGCGATCGAGTCACGAAGCTCGCAGCTGATGGAGGAGGCAAGAGCGATGGCGCGAAGTACGACTGCGATCGTCCAGGCGCTTCCCGAGACATTGCTTGCGACCCAAGGGGTATTGAGCCAAAGCGCCAGTTCCCTCGAGCAAACGGGAGACACGCTCGATCAGCTCAGCAAAGGAATCACCGGAGCGATCTTGCCCGAATCTGAAGAACTCGGGCAAAACGCGGTGAGTGCGACGAAGGCGGCGGATCAACTCAGGATCCTCTCCAAGATGATCGGATCATTAAAAGACTCGTCGAGAGTGGCAATCAGCAGCTCCAGGGACTTTTCAGCCCGCGTGGATCGCGTGCTCGGGGAAGGGCCGGGGCTCAGATCGAATCTTCAGGATTTGATCGAGAGAGTACGCACGCTGAGACGGTTGCTTGAGCCTGCCCGGGTTTCCTGGGCAGCGGCCGCCATCGTCGCCCTATTCGGGAGCAACTTCGCCTTTCTCGGAATTCTTCTCATTAACCTGTCGGCGGCCCAAGCGACGCTTGCTGAGTCCGAAATCAGCCGAAGATCCGACGTTCCTTCGAGCGACTCTACGAAATCACGTCCTGCGGCATGACGTCGCAAGCACATATCGCGCTAAAATCCATAACCCGTTGCCTACCGGATCTTCCTGGAGTAGAAACCTGCCATGGCAAAAATCACGCTCGGTGGCAAACCTTCGAATACGTCAGGCAACCTCCCCACTCCAGGCTCACAGGCGCCTGATTTCAAGTTGGTGCGAGGCGATTTATCTGAGGCAACGCTTGAATCGTTCGGCAACAAGAAGAAGGTTCTCAATATCTTTCCAAGCATCGATACTCCAACCTGCGCCACCTCGGTGCGCAAGTTCAACGAGAAGGCTGCTTCGCTCTCCAATACGGTGGTCCTGAACATTTCGGCCGACCTTCCCTTCGCGCAAAGCCGCTTTTGCGGCGCGGAGGGAATCGAGAACAGCGAATCGCTCTCGACTTTCCGCAGCTCCTTCGCGAAGGATTACGGGCTGGAGATCGTCGATGGCCCTTTGGCCGGGCTTTGTTCCCGCGCGGTCGTCGTACTGGATGAGAAGAATCGCGTGCTCCACGCTCAGCAGGTCCAGGAGATCGCCCACGAGCCCGATTACGAGGCCGCGCTCGCCAGCCTGAAGTAATACTGCATTTCGCTTTTGGCAGACTCACCGGTTCCCAGAGGATCTGGCAAACGGGTTCGGGCCGCTAGCCCGCGCCATTCAGAACCAAAACTTCCCGACTAGCTGGATCAATGCAGCGCTCGGAGCGCCGGTTCCGAAGCTCAAGGCGTAAGATCCCTCAAGGCCGACGCTGAATCGGCCCAATGGATAGTCATAGCAAAGCTTGGGAGCAATGAAGAATTGGCTCACGCTATCGGAAATCTCCACGTTGCCGCCTGTCGTATCGGATGCAACCGCCCCTTTGGAGGAAGAAGCCATCCCCAGTCTCAATCCGCCGATGAAACCGTCGAGCGACCTCGTGAACGCGTACTGGGGCTCGATGCCGTAATAGACTGTCGAAGCACGCAGCGAGGCTGACCCAACCTCCGAGGCGATCTCGGCATCAATGCCATACCTTTGAAAGAAGGCGCCAAGCCCGAGATTCCCGCTGATCCGAATGAACGAGTTGAGACCCCAAGAAAAGATGCTGCTGCTGGCAGTAGGGAAAGCCAGCCCGCCCGTCAGGCCCACGAAGTGGTTCCCGCCTGACTTGGCGAGGGATTCCGGAATGATCGTCAAAAAAATGACGAATGCCACAGAGGCCGCACGTAAAAACATGGTTCTTCCCGATTTCTCATCGGAGCCCTCATCAAAGAACCTGAACTGAAACCGGAGATTTGATTCATGGAAAGACTTGGGCAGGAGGAAAGGTCCGAGGCTCGGCCAGAACCCTCTCATGAGAGGTACGCAGCCGTCAAACGAGAGAGAAGCATCGAACTCCGGATGAGCGTCACGCGCGAGAAGGAATATCGTCCAACTCCCGTAGCGCCTCTTCGGCCCAGTGAGCTTCAAAACGCTCCTGGGGGATGCTCATGAGCGTGCGAGCGCTCTTCGAAAGTCCTTCCAGGCTCAAACCAGGGTGAACTTCCAAGATACCCCTCAATGCGCGACCATATCCCACCGTCTTGGCCAAGCGATCCCAGCCTTGCCGAAGCGCCTCGATCACTTCGAGCGTCCTCTCGCTTGGTGCTCCATCCTTCTCGGCAAGCCCGCGAGCCACCGTTCTTCCCCACTCGTCGAAGAACGGCCCAATCGGGACCAGAAAGTCTTGGTTCTCGCGCAAGCACTTGGGCCTTCTGAGCGCGAAATGCCGGTGATTCTCGGCCGCCATCGCGCTCCCGCCTATCGGCGCTTTGTAAAGCTGTCCCGCAGTCCAAAGCCTTCCCTGGTATCTCAGCTTTCCCTCCGCATCGAAAGGCCGTGACGTCAGTCCGTAGTATCGTAGCCGCAGGGGATCGTCCGGAGGCAGCTCCCACATATCCATCACTCGATCGAGGTCCCCGAAGTTGTGGGCAATCAACGCCGAGGCTCTGAGGCAGGACAACCCTTCATCGGCTCTCCAGATCGAGCCGAAGATCTCCGAATGCCGACGGACCTCCTCGTCGACCTCATTCAGGAGCTCCAACCTCTTCGCGGCCGCTTCGCTTGCGGTGTACTGTCCCAAGCCTCCATAAGCGCCCGCGGCAAGAGTGAACCATTCCCCCAGGTGCCCCGACAGTACCTCTTTTTCCCACGGGCTCCCCTGCGCTCCCGTGACAAATCGGTTCGTGACCCGAGTGAAATCCCAGCGCCTGCTTTCGATCACAAGATCCGCCATCTGAAGCGCGATCTCCAGCGGCAACTGCGGGTGCCAGAGCCTGCGGCGAATTTGGTTGTCCACGTCAGTGGGAACGGGGGCACCGCAGCTCAAATAGTGGCTGGATAGGCAAAGTCCGAAATACTCGAAATGCGAAAGCGGCCGTCCAGAGGACGAAGTCTGGTCCAAGGACGAAGCAAAGTCCGTCACGATCCGGGCAGGTTCGAACTCTCTCAACGAATCCGCATCGGGGCCGACCGCGAATAAATAAGGCATCGTGTTTTGCACCTGGGAGACGAGAAGCTCCGGTGAAATGCCTCGAGGAAGCTGTGCCATGGTGCCCGACATTAGCACAGTCGAGGTCTCATTTGGACTATTCCGATGTGCCAGTCACGGCTGAATCAGCTACTGCAAGCTCGGACGGCCCCGATCCCGGCGTCGCTGCAACGCGCTCCTCTGCTTGGAAACATGGACCGGCCACTGGCTGTCATCCGCCGCCTGCGTGGCACCCAACTCGATCAGCCTTCGCGCATTCAACTCGACGAAGCGCCGGCCGAAGTAATAATTGGAGAGGAGGCTCGTGTCCCAGTTTCCCAAGATCGCGGCCGCGACGAAGATCGCCTCGATGGTCGCCAACCCTCCGTCGGGATCGGTGTCGAGGACACTCTTGCGCGGATAAGCGGTCGCAAAGCCGTCCGGAATCCTCGTCAAGACCGGCAGCTTCCCCTCCACTCTGCGAATCAGCGGGTCCAGCCTGCGCCAGACGCAATCAATACAGGCGATCCCGCTCACCTCGCCCAACGACTCGCGGAGCTCGATCAGGCAACGGCCTTCATGGTGCAGGAGAATGGAAGACTGAAGCGGTCCGAGCGCGCCTGCGCCCTTCACCGGAATCAACCGAAAGTCCGGGCGCCCGGCCAATGGTGCGATCGTGCACTTGTTTGCCGTTTCGCCCGAATCCAGGATCACTTCGTAGCGCATGGGCCAATGGTAGCCATGAGAGGGCGATTCCTCAACGTCTCATTCAAAGCAGATCAAAGCAGCCCTTCTCGCCTGAGCAAGGCATCCGCGTCAGGCTCACGCCCCCTGAACTTGCGATAAAGCTCCATCGGATGCTCGGTGCCCCCTCTCGAGAGAATGTGATTCTTGAATCGATCGGCGACCTCGCGGCTGAAAATCCCCTTTTCCTTGAAAAACTCAAACGCGTCTGCATCGAGAACTTCGGCCCATTTATAGCTGTAGTAACCGGCGGCGTACCCGCCGGAGAAGATATGAGTAAAGCCGCACGACAAGACCGAGCCCGGCACGTGCGGAAACAAGCTCAGCTTATCGAGAATCGCGGTCTCGTATGCCTCGACATCGTCCACCCGATCCACGTCGCTCGCATGCCAAGCCAGATCGAGGTAAGCGAAGCTCAGCTGGCGAAGCGAAAGCAAGCCAGCCTGAAAGCGGGAGCTGTCCCGGATCTTCTCCACGAGCTCTGTGGGAATCGGCGCCCCGGTCTGGTAGTGGCGAGCGAAAAGATCCAAGCTCTCCTTCTCCTTGACCCAGTTCTCCATGATCTGGGAGGGCAATTCCACGAAATCCCAATACACGTTCGTTCCCGAGAGCGAACGATAGGTGCATTGCGAGAGAAGCGCGTGCAACGCATGCCCGAACTCATGAAAAAGAGTGCGAACTTCCATCAACGTCAGAAGCGAAGGCTTGGACTCGGTCGGCTTGGTGAAGTTGCAGACGATGCTGACGTGAGGCCGCTGGATTTTTCCGTCGATCAGGCCTTGCTCACGGTAAATGGTCATCCAGGCGCCTCCCTGTTTGGAATCGCGCGGGAAGAAGTCCGTGTAAAGCAATCCGACGAAGGCCTTCGTGCCTTCTTCGAAAACCTCGAAGACCTGGACTTCGGGATGATAAACAGGAAGATCCTCTCGCCGCTCGAAACACAGACCGTACAAGCGTTTCGCGTGCTCGAAAACCCCCTCGACGACGTTCTCGAGCTTGAAATAAGGCCTGAGCTGCTCCTCATCGAAATCGAACCGCTTGCGCATCAGCTTTTCCGAGTAGAAAGCGAGATCCCAAGGCTGGAGATCCTGGACCTCGGCTCCGAACTCGCTTTTGAGCTCCTGCAATTCGCGTCCGGCGGCCTTATACGATACTCGAAAAAGGCGCTCCAGGAACGCGCGAACCGTCTCGATCCCGGCCGCCATTCTTTCTTCCAGGATGAAGTCGGCATGGGTACCGTATCCCAGGAGCCGGGCTCTCTCGGCCCGGAGTCTGGAGATTTCCAGAATCAGCGGGCGATTGTCCCACTCCCCCGCGGTGGCTCGTGATTGGTAAGCGCGCCAGAGCTTTTCGCGAAGCTCGCGGCGAGTACTGAACCTCATGAAGGGCATGTAGCTCGGAGCCTGAAGCGTGACCAACCAGGCCCCTTCCCTGCCTTTGCTCTTGGCTGCCACGGCCGCGGCCTCGATCGCGCTCTCGGGAAGCCCATCCAGATCCTTTCGATCCGTGATCCAGAGCTCGAAGGAATTGGTCGACGCCAATACGTGATCGGAGAACACCTGGCCTAGGACCGAGAGCCTTTGGTCGATCTCTCTAAGCCTGCTTTTATCCGATGCCTTCGCCAATGCACCGTTTCGAGTGAACGCTTTGTAGGTCTTCTCCAGGAGCGTGAACTGCTCATCGTTGAGCTGGCCCGCCTCCTTCCCCTTTTCGTAAACGGATTTGATGCGAGAGAAGAGCTTCTCGTTCAGAAAGATGTCACTCGAGAACTCCGATAGTCTCGGCATGACCTCTCGAGCCAATCCCTGAAGCGTCGGATGGGTATGAGCATGCAAAAGGTTCGAGAAGATGTTTGAAACTTGGTCGAGCTTCTCGCTGCAACTCTCGAGAGCGAAGATCGTATTGTCGAAAGCGGGAGGTTCTTGGCAGTGAACGACTTTCGCAAGGCTGGCGCGCGCGTCTCGCAGCGCCGCTTCGAACGCGGGTGCGAAATCCTCCGGTCGGATCCGGTCAAAGGGGATCGCCTGGTGATCAAGGTTCGATTTTTCAAGTAGAGGATTGACCATGGCTTGAGCTTAGCCCGTCGACTTGGCGCGGCTCAACAGAAGTCTCGAAACCGCAGCGTTTCCTGAGCGGCCTGGGTTCAGGAGAATCGAATCAGCTCTAGAAGAACCTTGCGAAACTCCAAGTACCGCCCTTTGCCAAGCACCTCACGATACTCGTCCTCGATTTCTCGAATCACTTCGATGCAACTGGCGATGAGCTTCTTCCCCCGAGGGGTGAAACTCACCCGCCGGGCTCTCCCGTCCATCGGATCTTCTCCCAGCCTCAGAACCCCTCTCCGCTCCAGCTCCAGAATCATCTTGCTCGCAGCCTGTTTGCTCACCCCGGCAAGTCTGGCGATCTCGGTGACCTGGGCTCCTCTCGGATCAATGTGCCTCAGGATCGACAGGTCCGCGACGCTCAGCTCCTCGATGCCGCGCCGATTAAGCTCACGGATCAATCTGTCTTCGAAGGCCCGAAAAAGCAGGATCAGAAGTCGCCCCGTGGGCTGCTCCTCGGAGGCCTGGCTCACCGAGAATCGGGGTAGAATGGGGCCGACCTGAGTCATAGCGTCGCTCCCCTGCCGGCCAAGAAAGACTCAACTGCCGAGAGAACCTGATCCGGCGCTTCCTCTTGGGGAAAGTGACCGGCGTTCTCGATTCGCAAGACCTGCTTTCGATTGAGCGTCTCTTCCCAC
>CAYNDM010000057.1:0-4028 GCA_964395265.1 uncultured Bacteriovoracaceae bacterium | reverse complement strand
CTGGATCCTTCATTCCCCAAATGAGCAACGCGGGAAGATCCGCGATCGCATCCCGCTTTTCCCACAAGGCATCATACCAGTCGCTGAGGAGTTGCTGGCCGAGCACCAGCGGCGCCCGCCGCTCCCTCGGCGAAGGGAAAGGTCGAAGATAATGGGCGTGGAGATCGCGAGTGAGGGTGGACTTATGGCGAAAGGCAAGTTTTAGCCGGACCTTCGGGGAGAAGTTCAGATAAAGGTAGAGGAATCGACCCAATCCTCCTCCTAGGAATTTTGCTACCTGAGATTTCTGGGGGTCGTCTCGGACGGACCAGAGCCAGGTGTTGAACAAGATGAGCCGCTTGACAGTTCCAGGATGGGCAAGAGCATACGAAAGTCCGATCGGCCCCCCGAAATCGTGCACGACCAAAGTGAAGTCCTTCAGGTCTAAGGCGCCGATGAACGCTTCGAGCCTTTTTGCGTGGTCCTCGGGACGATAGGGCGCGGCAGCGGGCTTGTCAGACAGGCCAAAGCCCAGATGATCCACCGCCACGCAGCGATAGCGCGTGGAGAGAGAGCGAATCAGCTTGCGATACAAGAAGGACCAGGTAGGCGTCCCGTGAACGAAGAGGATCGTCTCTCCAGTGCCTTCGTCGACGTAATGCATGCGGCCTTCAGGAAACGAAAACCAATGGCTTCGGAACGGATACTCCGCGCCGTCCACCTGAAATGCCCGCTTCTCGGTTTCCATGGCGACCTCCCGTTAATTAGTCAACCTAGTTGACTATATTGTCGAAGATCGTCATCCGACGCAAGTCGAAAACCCATCGAGATGCGCCGTAGCTTTGACCCGCTCTTGGCCGACCTGGGTCGCATCTTGCTTGCTGAACCAGTGAAGGAGAAATCGGATCCATGAACCCCCGCACTCCCCTGATCGCCGTCCTACTCGCATTCATCCTGCCCATCGTCGCCGCGGCGCAAGAGGCAGAGAGATCCTCCGAACCGGGGGTCTTCGTCGCAGCCATGGCCGGAGTCGGAGTGATCACCGGCTTGGACCAAAATCTGGGAGGGCAACCAGCCAGGGACGCATCGTTCACGCTGGGAGCCAAACTGGGTTACCGGGTCGATCCTGAGTGGAGTGCCGGAGTTTACGGCCAATGGATGCACTTGGTCCACGAGGAACTGCCCGGCGGATTGGAGATCGATTTTCGGCTTTGGAATCTGATGGCCGAGGCGAACTACCATATGGGCGCCCTCTACGTCGGAGTGAAGGCCGGATTGGCGATCCTTGCTGGCGATGGCTTCGACACGACCAGCGATTTCGCTTTCGGTCCAGCCGTGGGTTACGACCACTCGCTCGGGAACGGGAATACATCGGTCTTCGGGGAAGCGAACGTAATCCTCAACCAGACTTCCGACGCCTTTAGCACCATCAACTTCTTCGCGGGCGTCAAACAAAGATTTTGATGCGCTCTCACCTGGACTGAGGCAGAGGCAGACACACGGGCGATGCTCGCTAAAGCAGATCTGGCCCAGGCGTACGCGAACCGATTAGACGGTCAAAGAACCCCGGTCACCGACAGTGCGCACTCGATCCGCCCATAGAGAAGCATGGCCTTGGCATAACGAGAAGAAGGAGCTATTTTCCGAAACTCAATACGTTGCACTCAGGAGCGCGCGCATGTCGGAACTCTCGGAACGAATCAAGCACAAGCAACTCCTCGCCAAGGTGATGCCGGTTGAGGAATCCGTCAAATGGGTCCGGGACCGAGACGTACTGGCGGTCAGCGGATTCACGAAATCCGGAGAGCCCAAGCCTTTCTTGCCGGCGCTCGCCAAGCACTTGAGCCAGACCGCTCCGGAAACCCGCATCGCGCTCCTCAGCGGCGCTTCGTTATCCGAGCAGGTCGAAGGCCCGCTGGCTCCCTTCATCAAAAAACGCGGCCCCTATATGTCCTCGGCGGCGTCGCGTCTCTTGATCCACGCGGGCAAGATGGATTTCAGCGATGTGCACCTCTCCGCGTTTTCGCGAAACCTCATGTACGGATTCTACGGAGAAATCGACCTGGCGGTGATCGAGGTCTCCGGCATTCTCGAGGATGGGACAGCTGTGCTGACCTCATCTGTTGGAGTTTCGGTAGAAGCGCTACACAAAGCCAAGAAGATCATTTTCGAAGTCAACACCGCTTGCCCTGATTACACGGGCTTTCACGATCTTCTCGTCCCGACCGTCTATCCCAAGACGACTTGGCCTCTTCCGATCCTGAACGTCTCGGACAGGATCGGAAGTCCTTTCGCCCAGTTCGATCCCTCTAAAGTGGTCGCCGTGGTCGAATCCAAAACCCCCGACTACCCGGTCCCCTTCAAACCCACCAGCGAGGTGGAGCGAAAGATCGCCGCCAACGTCATCGACTTCCTGATGAAATGCAATGAATGGTTCAGCTGGAAGAACAGGCTTCCGCCGATTCAATCCGGAGTGGGCAACATCGCCAACGCGATCGTGGGCGAGCTCCTCGACTCGCCTTTTCACAAACTTCGTTTCTGGACCGAGGTCTTTCAAGACGGGATCCTGAGGTGCATGGACGAGGCTGGCAAGCTTGACTACGCTTCCGCCACGGCCGTTTCATTCTCGGCCCAGGCGAGACAGGAATTCGCGCGGCGTTTCGAAACTTGTCGAGAGTGCCTTGTGCTTCGACCGATGTGGGTGTCCAACAGCCCGGAAGTCATCACCCGCCTGTTCGTGATCGCCATGAACACCCCCATCGAAATCGACATCTACGGGCATGTCAACTCGACTCACCTAACCGGAACGAAGCTGGTCAATGGCGTGGGCGGATCAGGAGACTTCCTGCGAAACGCCTATATCAGCATCATCCACCCCCCTTCCGTCCGCAAGCTTAAGGACGGCCGCACCGTAAGCTCCATCATGCCTTACGTTCGCCACATCGATCCCACCGAGCATAACGTCAACTGCGTGATCACGGAGCACGGTTACGCGCTCAACACCGCCATCCGATCTCCACGCAAACGTGCCGAGGACATCATCTCGCATTGCGCCCATCCGCACTTTCGTCCTCTGCTCCGGGAGTACATGAAACTCTCCGGCGATGGCGACGAGCCCAGAGCCCAGGATCTGAGCGTCCTAAAGGGTTGGTGGGAACAGTATCACGCCGCTTGCCTTTCATTCCCTTCATGAGAAGGCTCCGCCGAGAGTGTAAAATCGAGCACCAAGGCCGGTTCAGAGCTCTCGATCTCGCTTCATCGCTCCTAGGGTCCTTTTCCTCTAGAGTCCGCCTTCGATCCGGCGAATGACATAATTTCTTCCTCAATGCCGCCCGCGATCGAAACAGGCTCTGTTTGACCGCGTTCTCGCTGCACCCGCAGATCCTGGAGATTTCCATACAGCTCATCGACTCCTGCTCTCGCAACAAAAAGACCATTCTCTGCGCTGGAGTGAGCTCTTCCAGCGCTTCTCGGAGTCGGGATGAAAACTCCGCGTCTTCGAGCCGTTCCTGAGGAGACGGGTCCGGGCTTGGCGATTCCGGCACGAACACTGTATCCTCCGCCAACTCCATCCGCCTTTCGCGCCTCAGGGCATCGATGGTGAGATGGGTAGCGATCCTGAAAACCCAGGCGCGCAGGCCGCCGTCGATGCGGGAATGGAAGAAGCCGTTCTTTCGAATCACTTTCAGGAAAGTTTCTTGAGTCAGCTCTTCAGCCATTTCCGTTCTTCCGGTCACTCGAACCAGCAAGGAATACACGGATCGGCCATGCGCCTGGTACAGCGCCCGAAACGCATCGGGTGCGCCTAGCTTCAATCCTTCCGCGATCTCCTGCTCATTCATCCAATTCGACGCCTCAATTCGCGTATAAGTTACACCGGTAAAACGGACGGCAGGGAAAACGGTTACGGGTAGGCGAATTTTTTTACCAATCCGACAATCCCATTAAATTTCGATACTTTACCACTGATACAACCCTAACGATCGCTGAGGATGCGGCGATCGTCCCGGCTGTACCACCTCGTTTCCCAGCTGTACTTGACATATTAG
>CAYNDM010000056.1:7629-12589 GCA_964395265.1 uncultured Bacteriovoracaceae bacterium | reverse complement strand
GGTTATTGGTCACGATCATGAAGATCGGCAGCTCATTGCCCGGACGGGTCGACCACACCAGGCAGGAGGCGAAATCGCCTTCGGCAGTGCCCGCGTCGCCGCCGTTCACGATGGTGATGGAGTCTCCGCCGTGGCGCTTCTGGGCGATGCCGGTCCCGATCGCGGATTGATACTGCGTCTCGATCGTCGAAGTGATCGGGACCACGTTCCAATCGTAAATGGCCGCGTGGTTCCCGAAATTGCGGCCGCCCGAATAGGGATCGGTCGCGACGTTCTTCATCTGACGGATCATGTTGATCGGGTCAGCCCCCATGGCCAGCAGGATCGCGTTCGAACGATAATGCAGATGGAGGTAGTCGTAGTCCTTGCCTGCCCTTTCTTCACGTTCATTCCGAGAGGGACGTTGAAGGCTTCCTCGCCGGGTCCGCCGATCCAGAAATACCCGTCCGATTGCTTGTACATGCGAATCAGGCGTTCCTCGAGCACACGCGCCTTCACCATGGTGTCATGGATCTGGAGAAGGAGCTTGGGCTCGAGACGAAATTTTTTCTTCGACGAAAGAACCGCCGGGGCATGGATACCATTGCCGTTGGCCTGCTTTTCGAGGCGCAGCTTTTGGGTCGACTTGGCGGCGATCGACTTAGCCGCTTTAGCCAGGACAGGCAGGCGGCGCGTCGACGAGCCGTTTTTGGTGACCGATCGTTTTATAGTCAAAGGTGAACCCTCCATCTTAACTGAAGACAGCGAACCTATCTGAACTTTGGACTTTTCTCAAGTTTCCAGCAAAGTCGACCTGCCCCAACGCGCAAGCTGAAGGGAAAACGAAGGTTCCGTGCGCTAAAATTATCTACACTTTGGACGAAACTCGCTTGACAGACCGCGCTCTTCCCAGCAAATCAACGCACGCTCGCTAGGAGCTTTGAAAACCCGAATGTTGAAGCCAGATTCAGGCAGAGCCTGCCCACTCATGCCCCATTTCGTCGCTCCGGAGACTCGCGACGAACTCCTCAAGCAGATCCTGGGGATCCTTCCGGTCTCGATCTGGATCTATTCCTCGAAAAGCGAAGGCTGGAACAACGGAAGATGGGCCGAGTACACCGGACTGACCGAAGAAGAGCTTTCGGGATGGAAGTGGCTCAGCACCGTGCATCCAGACGACGTTCATGGCCTGCGCCAGATCCTCGAGAGAAGCCTGGAGCGGGGCGAGCCTTATCGCGCCCACTACCGCGTGCGCGGACGCGATGGGATCTACCGCTGGTTCGTCTCCAGGGCGGTCAGGATTTCATCTTCTGATCCCAACGAAATCGTATGGGTGGGAATCACCACCGAAGCTCAGTCCCTCCGGGAGGAGACCGACGGCAGGCTCGAGTTTCTGGGCATGATCGCGCATGAGATCCGGACTCCTCTCACCGTGATCAAATCGGGCTTCGAGCTCCTTCAAAAAGGGAAGCTTCCCCCCGATTCCTCAGCCAAGCTCCTATCGCTTGGGCTGCGCGCGGCCGATCGCATGAGCTCGCTGGTCGACGACATCGTCGAAGTCTCGGACGCGCGAGCCGGGGACACCGAGCATCGTCCTTCCGAGTGCGACCTTTCGGAAATGTTGGAAGAGACCGCGCGCAATTTCACGCGCCTCTTGGAGGATCATCGGCAACATCGGTTGGAATGGGAAATCGAGCGTCCATTACGAGGATACTGGGACTCGAGCCGCATCTGCCAGGCTGTGGAGAGCCTTCTGCAAAACGCCCTGAAGTTCAGCCCCGACGGCGGGACGCTCCAGCTTCGCGCCTCGCTCGATGGCCAGAGAAGCGAGCTTCACATCGAGATCACCGACCCGGGGATCGGGATTCGGGAAGAGGATCAGAAGCGGGTCTTTTATCCGTTCCAGAAAGCGGCCGACTCCCGCCATTTCGGGGGATTCGGGCTGGGCCTCTATCTCGTTCAGCGAATCGTCCAAAAGCACAGAGGCCAGATCCGGCTGCGAAGCCAGCCTGGACAAGGCAGCCGTTTCACGCTCCTTTTGCCGACTGGCCTCCCGATGACGCAAGGTTATGCTTTGAGCTCCGACTCAAGTTGTGCGACAAGATAGGGATGACTCACTGGTATCGGAGCGTGATCCGGGGAAAGACCCGTATCGCCATGGCATGGGCATTCGTCATCCTTCTGGGTTTCATGGCGCGTAGCTATCCGACGCCTCCCGGGATTGTCCTTTGCTTCCTCGGGGCGACTCTCAGGTACTGGGCCAGCGGCTATCTCCGCAAAGACTCCCGTCCCGCAGTGGGAGGCCCGTACGCCTACGTGAGGAACCCTCTCTATCTGGGAACTTATCTGATGGCCGTGGGAGTCGCCTGGGCGATCGGGAACATCCCTTTGCTGATTTCTGTCAGCGTGATCTTCGCGGGCGTCTATCACTTCATCATCAAGGACGAAGAGACGAAGCTGCGGCAGATCTTCGGCGAGCCGTATTTGAAGTACTGCGAGCTGGTTCCGCGCTTCTTTCCACGCCCGATCCCAGCAAATCGCCAGAGGCTCCTCGAGGTGAACCCCGAGATCTCCCATCATCAGTTCAGCCGAGAGCTCGCCACCCGGAACAAGGCCTACGAGGCCTACGTCTCCTTCGCGGGAATCATCGGATTCGTCGCCCTCGCGGCGTATCTTTGGAATCTCTAACGGACCCTCGATCAATCTTCCGCGGGCGCGGTTGCGATCGCGAACGTCTCGGCGCCTGCCTTCTTGGCCTGGTCCATCACCTCGATGGCTGAGCCCAGCATGGCTTGACGATCGCCTTCGAGAATCACGAGCCGAGACGATGTCCGCGTGAAAGCCTGCCCCAGCGTCTCACGGAAAGCGCCGTAATCCCCCGCCTTCAGTTTCAGGTCGTTGACCTTCAGCTCTCCACCGGGCAACAGAGTCACGATCACTCCCTCGGGTTGCGCCTGAGCCGTGGCGGAGCTGGCTTTGGGCAGGCTGACGTCGACGCCCATCTGAGACATCACCGAAGTGGTGACCATGAAGATAATCAAAAGCACCAGGAACACGTCCGTCAGCGGAGTGATGTTGATCTCCGCCATGATCTCGGGCGAATGCTCGGAGGAGGAATCCGACCCCAATGCCTTAAGCGCCACCGGAGTCCCCCGTCGCCGCCGCATTCGTTCCGCTTGTCGCGGCAAGCAGCTCGGTCAGCTCTTCGGTGTGCAGCTTGATCTCCAGAACGAGAGCGCTCCAGCGAGTCTGAAACGCATTGAACGCCAGGACCGCGATGACGGCGACCACGATTCCCGCAGCCGTTGCGATCAGGGCCTCCGAAATGCCCGCTGCGACCACGGTGAAACCGCCCGCTCCTGTCCTGGCCATGTCCTGGAACGACTTCAAGATCCCGACCACAGTGCCAAAGAGACCGACGAACGGCGAGGCGCTGCCAATCGTCCCCAGAACCCAGAGGTACTGCCTCAGATCTTGATTGATGACCTGGCGCCTGCGTTCAGTCGCCTCGATCCACCGCTCCCTCAAGCGAGAATCCTTGGCGTGCAGCCTCTCGACCCCCGCTGCGAGGATCCGAGCCGTGGGCAGATGCTCATTCTTCGCGCACAACGCCCTCAAACTCTCGATTTCATTTCTCAGAAGGGCATTCATGGCTTCGAGCTGAAAGGATCTCAACTCCCGCCCCAAGCTCCGGTAACGCCAAAACCGCTCCAAGATCACTGCCCAGGAGAGCAGTGAAAAGACGAGCAGAGGGTACATGACAAAGCCGCCGCTTTTGATGAACTCGACCAATCAGAATCTCCTTGAGCGCGTAATCGCTTGCAACGCTAGCCACCCATCCTTACGATGTCAACTCGCTATGAAGACCTCCACCCGTCCCCTTTTGCTTGCCGTTTCGGCGCTAGTCACCCTGCCGCTGCTGACCCATTGCACTCGCCAGGAGCCGGAGCCTTCCCCTTCCCTGCTCCTGAACGCGAGGCCGTTTGACTTCGACTACGAAAGCGTCCGCGAGCTGGTCTTCTCGAGCTTCGATCCTGAAAAGTCCGGCAGTTGGGTCGCCCGCCTGAGAATGACGCCCGGGACCGTCTCTTCGGACCGTTCCTGGGAGGTGGTGGCGGCGCCGGAAGGCATGGAAATCCTCGACCGGAAGGCCGATGCCAATTTCATTCTTCATCTTCTCGATAGTTTTCGCTCGCTCCAGGTAACGGCGGAAGCACCGAAGGGCCCCCTGGCTTCTTTCGGGCTGGAGCCCCCCCGTCACGCGTTTCAATGGCGAACCCAGCAGGAGTGGTTCGAGCTGCACCTGGGCGACGCGCCAAAAGAAGGCGGGCGCTACGCGCGGATCGTTCAGGCCAAACTCCCTTCAGGACAGAAGGCTCCCGACGCAGTCGTCGTCGTACGCGGAGCGACATTAGGGCTTTTGCAACACGTCAGCGGATTCGAAACGCTTCGTCGACGCGTATTACTCCCCATCGGCTCCGACGATGTCGACGTGATCGAGATCCCAGGAGGGCTCAAGTTCGAGCGTCAAGGAACCGACTGGCTGGACCGGCGCAAAAAGCTTTCTCGCCTTCCGGTCAACCCATGGCTCGAGGCGATGACTCATTTACGCATCCAGAGCTTTCTGGACGACCCCAAGAAATCGCAAGAGTTGCGCAAGAAGATCGAGGCCCGCCCCCGATATCAGTTCACGCTGCTCGACCGCCACGGAAAGCCGACCCACCTCAAGGTCGCCGCCCTCCGCAGCGAAGCCTCGGGCCCCGAAGAGCTCTGGGCAACGGTCTCCACCCGGCCCGAATCGGTTTTCAGGATCTTCAGCGAAGCCTCGAAGCACTTTGAGCTATTGAAGGCCCGGCGCTGATGCTAACCTGAAACTATGCAGGAGCGCGTGTACGTCAAAGGCCATTTGACGTTCGAAGTGGAGGGACAGCCCCTCGAATACCTTCACCGCAACATCTCCGTCTTCGGAGCGACCGGTCTT
>CAYNDM010000056.1:0-7619 GCA_964395265.1 uncultured Bacteriovoracaceae bacterium | reverse complement strand
CCTTGGGCATCGCTCAGCCCCGAACAGCATTTCGGAAAAGATTTTCATGTCAGGGTGCAGATCCTCGGCAAGACGCCGCTGGACTTCGAGACTCCCGCCACGATCTTGCGGGAATTCACGCTCTTCGCGGAATACTTCGGCTTGCGATTCCACCTGAGCGGCGAACAGCGATCGGCCCTAGAACAAGCGATTCTCGCGGAAGGATTCCTTCCCACTGAGCATGTCCGCAAATACCCTCGAATTCCCGTGATGAGCGCGATCTCGACGTTCCCGCTGCGAGTCACCGCGGTGCCAGCCGGCCAGCAGAACCTTTTCGAGGCGCCGCTGGTCTTCGACGTGAAGAACCTGAGCCCCAACGGCGTGCTGCTTTCGACCGAAAGCCAGATTGCCCTCGTTCTGGCCCCTGGGCAAAGACTCAATCTGACGCTCGAGCCGCGCGGAAGCTTCCCGCTCCAGGTCCAGGTCGAAGGGTTGATCTGCAGGGTGACCGATGATCTGGACCCCGAGAGCCGCAATCTCACCCGTTACCTGGGGATCAAGTTCACTCGCGTGGACGAAGTGAACCGGGCCGTGTTCCTGGATCTGCTTAAGGACATCCTCGAAAAGCTCAAGACCATCCGCGGAGAGGAGTAGCGTCACTCCCCTCCGCATCGCCGATGGATCGCCTAAGCTGGGACTAGGCCTTCACCCGCTGAAAAAAACCCTCGACCCATTCGGGATCCACGTCAGAAAGATCATGAATCTGGAAATGAGCCTGGGACAGGTCGTGCCCGAAATGATTCGTGCATCGGATGGCCACGGCCCAAGCGCCGGCCGCCCTGGCCGAGCTCAACCCGGCATGCGAGTCCTCGAAGATGAGTGTCTCGGAACCCGTAACGCCCAACGTCTCCATGGCTTTCAGAAATCCCTCGGGAGACGGTTTGCTTTCCCGGTAGTCCTCGGCTCCGAGAATCACTTCGAAATGGCTCTGAATCTGGAGTTTCTGCGTCGCCCAGAGAATTTCGCTGCGGTTAGAGCCGGAAACCAGGCCGATCCGGAACTTTCCGCTGCGCGCCAAGCTCCGCACGGCCTCGACCGCGCCGCCTACGGTCACCAGCTCTTCCTCGATTGCCGCCCGGTATCGCGAGAGAACCGATTGCTCGAGCTCCTGCCGGGGCAGCGGAAGCGGATATTTCGCCTCCAGGTGATCGAACGCCTTTTGCCAGGTCCTCCCCGTGATGTAGCGGGCATCCTCGGAATCCGCGCAAAGGCCCCATTCCCGAAAACACTGTTCGAGGACCCGTACGGCGGCGGGCTCCGTATCAATGAGAGTCCCATCCAGGTCGAAGAGTACGGCTCTGATTCTTTATCTCGTCATCCACCAGAAAGTAGCATAGGCGCATGACGAAGGAGGCGAAAAACGCAGACTTCGCGAAAGAATCGCAAAAAGCTGTTGCAGCTCCAGTGAAAGCCTCCTAGAACTTTCTTCAGGAGATATCAAAAATGGCAAAGAAGAAAGCTACCAAATTCTCATTCGTCAACGAGGTCTATGAAGGCATGATGAACTGCGCTGAAGTCACGCGCAAAGGCGAAGTCCGCATCAAGCGTTCTGACCTCAAAGCTTGCCTCGAAGAGGCTTTCCAGAAGGGCGCGAAGGCCGCTGCTCGTGGCGAGCGCGTCCGCTTCCCGGTGATCGGGACCCTGGCTCGCAAAGACGTCCCTGCCCGCAAGGCAGGAAAGGGCAAGAACCCTTTCACCGGCGAAGAAATCATGATCAAAGCTCGTCCCGCCAGCAAGAAGCCTCGTTGGAGCTTTCCGAAGTCCGTCAAGGAAACCTTCGCCAACAAGAGAAACTGGTGATTCCTGGCGCCAGTCAGCGCTGAATGGCGCTGCCTGACCAAGAGCATTTGATTCAATTCAGCCATGCAAGCTATCTTGCATGGCTTTTTTAATTTTCCGCTTTCATCGGCTCGTTGCCCCGCTCGCTCGGAGCTCCAGAGCCATTGCGAGCGACCCGCTTCCGGGGTATGCCTGCCTCATGAGATTCGTCACATTCGCAGGAACCCACGGCAAAGAAACGCTAGGCATTCACGAAGGCCCCTTAGGGCAGGGCACCATCATCGACGTCGCATCCGCGTGCGCGTCGCTCCAGGCGCGTGGCCCCGCCGATATCCTGGAGCTGATCCGCGGAGCGGATGAGTTCCTGCCCCTGATGAAACGGATCGAGGAGCTCCATCAAAAGGGCGAGCTCCCGAAGAACACCACGGTGGCTGAAGCGAATGCGCGCCTTCTTTCTCCAATTCCCCGCCCCGTCTCGATGCGGGATGGGTACGCATTCCGCCAGCATGTCGAGACCGCGCGCCGCAACCGCGGCGTCCCGATGATCCCGGAGTTCGATCACATTCCGGTTTTCTACTTCACGCATCACCTGGCGGTCACCGGCCCCGGGGAGCTTCAAGTGCAGAAGCTCGCGCGCGAGCGCCTGGATTACGAGCTCGAGGTGGCGGTGGTGATCGGCAAAGAAGGCAGGAACATCCCCGCCTCGAAGGCGGATGATCATATCTTCGGATACATGATCATGAACGACTGGTCGGCGCGGGCGCTGCAGATGGAGGAGATGAAGCTCAATCTCGGCCCGGCCAAGGGGAAAGACTTCGCCACTTCGCTGGGCCCCTACCTGGTCACGCGCGACGAGCTCCGCTCCCGCTCCATCCCCACCGCCCACGGAGAAAAGCTCGATCTGCGGATGAAAGCTTTCGTCAACGGCAAGCAGCTTTCGGACGGCAACGTCAAGGAGATGACCTGGACCTTCGGCCAGATCCTGGAGCGGGCCAGCTACGGCGTCACGCTGCATCCGGGCGAAGTCATCGGATCCGGCACGGTGGGCACCGGGTGCCTGCTCGAGCTCAACGGATCGAAGATCACCGATAATCTCTGGCTGCAGCCCGGCGATCAGGTCGCGCTCGAAGTCGATCTGCTCGGGCGGCTGGAAAACAAGATTGTCGCAGCGGACTGAATCGCGATGAGCAAGCTCAGGCTGTATCACTACTGGCGATCTTCGAGCAGCTGGCGCGTCCGCTGGGGACTGGCCATCAAAGGAATCGAGTACGAGGCCGTGGCGGTCAATTTGCTGAGCGGCGAATCCGAAAGCCCCGAGCACCTCGAACGGAATCCGCTGGGACAGGTGCCGGTCCTCGAGATCGAGCCAGGCGCGAAGAGTGGCGCGCCACTACGACTTTTCGAGTCGATCGCGATCTTGGAGTGGCTCGAAGAAAGCTATCCGGAGCGGCCACTGCTTCCCCGCGACCCGTGGCTGCGCGCGCGAACCCGGCAGCTGGCTGAGATCATCAACTCAGAAACGCAGCCCCTTCAGAACCTGACGCCTCAGGAGCTTCACTCGGATGATCCCGCCAAGCGCAAAGCCTGGGCTCAGTATTGGATCCGAAACGGGCTCAAGGCTTACGAGACGGTGGTGAAGGAGACTGCGGGAAGATTCTCAGTGGGAGACCATCTCACCATCGCGGATCTTTGCCTGGTTCCGCAATGCTACAACGCGACTCGATACGAGATCCCGCTCGCGAACTACCCGATCATCGCGCGCATTCATGAAGCGGCGAAGCTCACCGAGAGCTACCGGCTCTCAGCTCCTGAAGCGTTTCAGCCTCCGGCCGCTCAGCCGACTTCCGTTTAGGCCCCGTTGTCAGACCCCGCAGTCAAGACTCGTCGGCGACTGAGCCTTTTGAGAGCCCAACCCTCTGCGAGCTTTTGCGAGGCTCGCCCCGGGAGTGCTCCGTCGATTGCGAGGTTACGAGGTTCACCCTCTCAGGTGCCAAGCCTTCGGCTGAACGAAGGTCTCGATCCCGATTGTCGAGAGCGTCGACCCCATGCCCGAATGCCCGCGCCCGGTCCAAGGGAGCCTCGGGCTCACGCGATCGCAGCAGTTCCAGTACACCGAACCTGCGTTCAGCTCCCGCATCAGCTTCTCAGCGCGAGCGCGATCCCGCGTGTAGACTCCCGCAGTGAGGCCGTATTCGGTTTCGTTCATCAGTCGAAGGGCATCGGCGTCGTCCCGGACTTTCTGGATCCCGATGACCGGGCCGAAGCTTTCCTCGCGCATCAGCTCCATCGAATGATCCACATCGATCAGCACGGTGGGCTCGAAGTAGTTGCCGAGACTCCCGGCTCGCTTTCCTCCGCAAAGCAGTTTGGCTCCTTTGGCTTGCGCGTCCCGCACCTGAGCCTCGAGCACCGCGATCTGCTCGTAGCGAGTGAGTGGCCCGAGGGTCGTCGCCTCATCCATCGGATCCCCCAGCACCAAGGAGCGCGCGGTCTCGACGAAGGCCTTGACGAAAGCATCGTGGATCTTCTCATGGACATAGATACGCTCGACTGAGCAGCAGCTCTGGCCGGCGTTATAGAAGGCCCCGTCAGCCAGCCCTTCGGCCGCCGTCTTCACCTCGACGTCTTCGCAGACATACGTCGGGTCTTTGCCTCCCAGCTCAAGCTGGACTTTGATCATCCGTCCGACGACCGCCTCAGCGACACGCTTGCCAGTCCGATAAGACCCCGTGAAGAAAACCCCGTTGATGGGCTGCTCCAAGAGCGCCGCTCCGACGCTCCCGGCTCCGACGACCGGGACGAAGACCTCTTTGGGCACGCCCGCCTGATGAAGCAGATCAGCGATGGCAAGACCCGTGAGTGTCGAGAACTCCGAGGGCTTATAAAGCACGGCATTGCCTGCCAGAAGCGCGGGCAAGAAAACATTCGAGCCGACGAAATAGGGATAGTTCCAAGCCGAGAGATTGGCGATCACTCCAAGGGGCTCGAAGCTGATGCGCTCCTCGAGTCCGGGCTCCTTGTGAACGATCCGTTCTTTCAGGACCGAATCCACGCTCTCCATGAAGAAATCGATTCGGCCCAAGGTCCCTTTGAGCTCGTTGCGGGACTGGGTGATGGGCTTGCCGACTTCGCTGCTTAGAACCTCCGAAAGCCTCGGAGATTCAGAAATCAAGAGCTCGCGGAATCGAGCAATGGAGGACTTTCTCTCGTCGAGCGGAGCGGAAGCCCAGGCCTTCTGCGCCTGCCTTGCGTCCTTGAACTTGGCCGCGATCGTGGCAGCGTCGTCTTCCTGCACTTCCTGGATCGCTTTCTGAGTCGCGGGATTGACGATCTTCATTTCTTCCCCTCCGTCGCATTCTTGAGGAACTCCTTGAGGATCCTCGAATCGTCGAAGACCTCTTTGTCGCCACGATCGTGGAATTCGGGATGCCATTGAACGCCGAAAACGTAAGAGCTTCCCTGCCAACGGATGGCTTCGATGACCTGATCCCCTTCGCTTCGGGCTTCGACGACCAGGTCCTTGCCCAGGTCTTTGATCGCCTGGTGATGCACACTGTTGACTCGGGAAGTTTCGACTCCTGGATAAAGCTTGGACAAACCGGTGCCCGGAAGAATGCGAAGCGTATGGAAATGCTGGCAGTAGATATCCCAGTCCCGATGAAGGCCCGCATCGGGCAGCTGAGTGGCGATGTCCTGATAGAGAGTTCCTCCCATCGCGACATTGATCAACTGCATTCCGCGGCAGATTCCCAGAACCGGCTTGCCCGATCTGATGAAAGCCCGCAGGAGCTCGATCTCGTATCGGTCTCGAATCGCGTCGCCGCTCCACTCGGGCCGCAAAGGCTCCTCCCCGTAGGTCCCGGGCCAGAGATCGGAGCCGCCTTGGAGCACCAGCCCATCGAGGTCTTTCGCGTACTCGTCAAAGGTGGCCGCGGCCCCGGGCTGGGGTTGCGGGATCAGATAAGCCAGCGCGCCCTCGGCCATGATCCACTCCGAGACGGACTTCTCGAGATACAAGAGCGTCTTGCCCTTGAAGATCGCCCTCGTCGGATCCGCATGGAAAAAGCAGCTCGAAAACCCAATCCTCAGCATGGAGACCCCCGCCCCCGCTCAGAGAGCTTCCTTGAAGATCCGCTCGAAATCCTGGCGAGCGCACGCCTTGGGATTATTGGCGTGACAAGCGTCCCTGACGGCCACGTCGCAAAGAGGCCCCAGCTGTTCCGGCTTCACTCCCGCTTCCGCCAGCCGGGAAGGAATGCCGATCTCGCTCTTGAGCTCTCGGAGCCAGTTGAGAAAACCTGCCCCGCTTTCGTCCTTCAACCCGATCGTACGGGCCATCGTGACGAAACGCTCGGGAACGGCCTCGACGTTCAATGCCAGCGCGTAATCGATCATGATCCCGTTGGCTAGGCCGTGGTGCAGATCACACACGGTCGAAAGAGCATGAGCACAGGAGTGAGTCACACCCAGCCCCTTTTGAAAGGCGATCGCCCCCATCATCGAGGCCATCATCATCGCTCCTCGCGCCTCCAGGTCGGATGGGCTCTGAACGGCGCGCCGAAGGCACCCTGCCGCGAGCCGCAGACCTTCCAGAGCGATCCCGGCGCAGATCGCAAGAAAGCCTTTGGCGAGATAACTCTCCACACAATGGGTCAACGCATCCATTCCAGTCGACGCGGTCACCGGGCCCGGCAAGCCCAGGGTCAACTCCGGATCAGCAAAGACGGCCCGAGCCAGAAGCTTGGGCGAGAAGATGATTTTTTTGACATGGGTCTGGTCGTCGGAGACCACGGCGCTTCTGCCCACTTCGCTTCCGGTTCCCGCAGTGGTGGGCAAAGCCACCCAGTACGGGATGTCCTGGTCCACCGGGCGCGCGCCAGGCATTTCGTCCTCGTAGTCGAAAAGATCGCCCGGATGGTGAATCATCAAAGCGATGGCCTTGGCGACATCTAACGCGGCACCGCCTCCCACCCCAATGATCGAATCCGCGCGATGCTCCCGAAAAGCGGCGACGCCCGCAGTCACCTGGCTCTTCACCGGATTACCCCAGACCCCCGAAAAGATCGCGGGCTCCAGGCCCTGAAGCTCACTTGCGAACTCCTTAAGCCAGGGGAGAGTCGCCACCCCCCGATCCGTCACGATCAACGGACGCCTGAGGCCTTGGGCGCGCAGATGCTCGGCGACTACCTTCCTCGCCCCGGGTCCGTAATGAATCAGCGTCGGAAAACTAAATCGGTAAGTACTCAAAGAATCCCTCCTTTGCCCGCCAGGGTTCAAGCTCTACTTTAAATAATCTCAAAGTAACGCTTGAGCTCCCAGCTCGTCACCGAGTCCTGAAACTGCCGCCACTCCCAGTGGCGCGTCCGGACAAAGTGATCCACGAACTCCTCTCCCAGAATCTCCCGGGCCAGCTTCGATTCGCCCAGCTTTTGGGTCGCATCGAATAAATTGCGAGGCAGGCGCTCAGCGGATTCGTCCAGGTACCCGCTCCCCTTCACTGGCCCGCTCTTGAGCTTCAGGTTCTTTTCGATTCCGTACAAGCCCGAAGCGATCGAGGCAGCGATCGCCAGATAAGGGTTCACGTCGGACCCCGGAACGCGAGACTCCAAACGGGTGGATTTCGGGCTTCCAGGGATCACCCGAAAAGCGACCGTGCGATTGTCCACGCCCCAGGTCGCGCGAGTGGGAGCCCAGTACCCGTCCACCAGTCGTTTGTAGCTGTTCACGGTGGGAGCAAAGAAAGGAAGGATCTCGGGCAAGCAATGAAGCATTCCCGCGAGGTAGCTCTTGAAGAGCTCGCT
>CAYNDM010000055.1:2941-12640 GCA_964395265.1 uncultured Bacteriovoracaceae bacterium | reverse complement strand
CTCTCGGGATCAAAGACCTCCTCACGATCGAAGGCGTGAGAACGACCTGTGGATCCAAGATTTTGGAGAACTACGTCTCGCCTTACACCTCGACGGTCGTGCAGCGGCTCGAGGGCGCCGGCGCGGTGACATTGGGGAAGCTCAATCTGGATGAGTTCGCGATGGGCGGATCCAACGAGAATTCCGCGTTCGGTCCCGTGCTTCACCCGACTCATCCGGATCGCGTTCCTGGAGGCTCAAGTGGTGGGTCGGCTGCGGCCGTAGGAGCGCAGGAGTGTCTCGCGGCTATCGGGACCGATACCGGTGGATCCATTCGCCTTCCCGCTAGCTACTGCGGCGTCTATGGCATGAAGCCGACCTATGGCCGGGTCAGTCGGTATGGGCTTGTGGCGTTCGCCTCGTCCTTGGATCAGGCCGGGCCCATGGCGCGGTCAGCGGAAGATCTCGCCAGGATCCTCGACGTGATCGCGGGACCTGATCCCAGGGACTCGACCTCGTCGCCGTCGACTCAGCGCTTATGGATGCAGGAGCTGGGGGCCAGGCAGGATTGGTCGAAGCTTCGAATCGGGGTTCCAGATGAGCTGCTTGGCGAAGGCGTGGCCTCCGACGTGGAGCGCGCGTTTCGCGAATCCCTCAAATGGATGGAAGGCCGAGGAGCCCGCCTGGTGCCGGTCTCGCTCCCGCACGCGCGCTATTCGGTCTCCGTGTACTACCTGGTCGCCGTTTGCGAGGCATCGAGCAATCTCGCGCGCTACGACGGAGTTCGTTATGGCGTCCGCCCTGAATCGGCCGCCCATGCGAGGGATCTGGCCGAGTTCTACAAGAAGGTTCGCGGCGCTTTCGGAGCCGAAGTGAAAAGACGGATCATCCTGGGGACGTTCGCGTTGTCGAGCGGGTATCACGATGCGTACTACAAACGGGCTTGCCAAGCCCGCCGCCTGATCAAGCAGGACCTGGACGCGGCCTTCGAGAGCGTCGATCTGATCGCGTCTCCGGTTTCTCCCACGACGGCTTACCGGATCGGGGAAAAAATCCGGGATCCCCTGCAAATGTACTTGAACGACGTCTTTACGATTCCGGCGAATCTCGTGGGATTGCCTGCGTTGAGCCTGCCTTGCGGCCAGGACTCAGAAGGGCTTTCGATCGGGCTTCAGTTGATGGGGCCGCGTTTCGGCGACGAAAGACTCCTGGCGATCGCGTCCGCTTTTGAGAAGGAGAGGGCCTGAGCCGAATGCCGACCGAATTCGAAGCCGTGATTGGTCTTGAGGTCCATGCTCAACTCTCCACCGAGAGCAAGATCTTCTGCTCCTGCCCGGCCCGGCAGCCCGCGGGCGTATCCGTAGCGGATCTTCCCGCCAACTCACAGACCTGCCCGGTGTGCACGGGGCAACCCGGAGCGCTTCCCGTGCTCAACCGGCGCGCGGTCGAGTACGCGATCCGAGCAGGGTTGGCCACTCACTGCCGGATCAATGAGCGCAGCGTTTTCGCGCGCAAAAACTATTTTTACGCGGACCTGCCCAAGGGTTATCAGATCAGCCAATACGACCTTCCGATCTGCGAGGAAGGTTGGCTCGAGATCACCGCATCCAAGGCGACTCGGCGGATCCGGATCCAAAGAATCCATCTGGAAGAGGATGCCGGCAAGAGCGTGCACATGCATGGTTACTCCTTGGTCAACCTCAATCGTGCGGGAGTTCCCCTGATCGAGATCGTGAGCGGGCCCGATCTCAAGAGCAGCGAGGAGGCAGGGGCCTATCTTCGCGCCCTTCACGGGATCGTCACCTACCTCGGGATTTGCGACGGCAATATGCAGGAGGGCAATTTTCGCTGCGACGCCAACGTGAGCGTCCGTCCCATAGGATCGACGGAGCTCGGGGTCCGCACCGAGATCAAGAACGTGAATTCCTTCCGCTTCGTCGAGAAGGCCATCGATTACGAGATTGCCCGCCAGATCGAGGTGATCCGGGCGGGAGGGATGGTGGTCCAAGAGACTCGGACCTATGAGGAGTCGAGAGGGGTGACGGTCTCCCTGCGCTCCAAGGAAGAAGCGCATGACTATCGCTATTTTCCCGATCCCGATCTTGTTCCCGTACGGGTTGCGTCTGCTTGGATCGAGCAGATTCGCTCCGAGCTTCCCGAACTGCCGCATCAGAAGCGGATGAGGTACGAGCACGAATTCGGCCTGTCGGAGTACGATGCCGGAGTACTGACTTCGTCGCGCGAACTTGCCGATTTTTTCGAGCGCGCTGTCGCCTTGCTTGAAGAAAGCGGGATGGAAAGGTCCGTCGCCGCGAAGCCGGCCGCCAACTGGATGAGCGGCGAGGTTTCGCGCCTGATCAACGAGACCCCCGGAGGATTGAGCGGAGGCAAGCTGACTCCAAGGCATGTGGCTGACGTCGTCAGCTTGGGTGCCAGGGATGAGATCTCCAGCACCAACGCGAAAAAACTCATCGGCATCGCCTGGCGGAGCGGGGAGGACTCGCAGCTCATCGTCGCTCGCGAGGGGCTCGGCCAGGTGAGTGATCTCGGGGCCCTTGAGCCTGCCGTGGACCGGGTCCTGGCGGCCAATCCCGACCAGGTAGCCCAGTACAAGGCGGGAAAGGACAAGCTGCTCGGTTTCTTCGTGGGGCAGGTGATGAAGCAAACGGGCGGAAAAGCCAATCCCGGCTTGATTCAGGCTCTGATCAAGAAGAAGCTCTCGTAAGGAGGTCGACTGTGAAGCGTGCGTTCAAGGTTCTTGGAATCGTGCTCGGAAGCTTGCTGTTTCTCTTGATCGCGGCTGCGATCGTCATCCCTCTGGTTGTCGACGTCGACAAGTACCGGCCTCTGATCGTTGAGAAGGCCAACGAGCGCTTGAACGGCAAGCTTCAGCTCGGAAAGCTCAAGCTCTCGCTTTGGGGCCAGATTCGCGTCGATGTGGCGGGCCTGGAGCTACGTGGCCCTCAGAATCATCAAGTCGTGGCGGTCAAGAGCGCTTATTTTCACGTTCCCTTCGCTTCGATTCTGGGCGGGTCTCCCGTGTTGACGCTCAAGCTCGAGAACCCTGAGCTGAACGTCGCCAGGGATGCTTCAGGAGAATTCAATGTCTTGCGCTTGATGAAGCCTCAGGCGCAGGAAAGCGCACCCCCCGCCAGCTCGTCGCGAAGCGTGACGCTTCCGGCGCTGGTCGCGCAGTCTCGGCTGGGAGTCGAATTCAGAAACTCGCATCTCAATTACCGGGATTTGGCAACCGGATTGACAACCCAGGTTCGTGACCTGAACCTGATCGTTCGGGACCTTTCTCTGGACCGCCCGACGGAAATCGCGATTTGGGCTGATCTCAATACCCAGCTTCCTCGCGCTTCAGGGGCGCCGTTGACGATTCGCGGTCCCGCGCGGGTCGACGCCACTCTCCAGCCGCGGGTCTCTGGCGGCAAGCTGCAGCAGCTCTCGGCGGATTTCAAGGTGGATCTGGATCAACTGGAGATCCTGGTTCCGGGCACTTTCGAGAAAAAGAAAGGCGTGGTGGCCCATGCGAGGGGAACTTTGCAAAGCTCCTCCTCCGAAGCGCGGATCGACCGCTTCGCGATTCGATTCTCCAACGCCGAGCTTTCCATCAGCGGAACGGTTCGCAATCTCGGCCTTTCTCCGGTGGCGAATATCAAGCTCGCTTCCAATGACATCGACCTGAAGCCGTGGGCGGAGATGCTCCCCAGCCTGAGGGAATACGAGCTCCAGGGCAACGTGAGCCTGAAGGGAGAAGCGGAGGGGCCGGCCGAGAAGCTCAGTTATCACGGCTCTCTTGACCTGACGGGCTTCGGGGCAAAGCTGCCTCGATTCAAGGCCAGACCCGAGATCAACGCCAAACTCCAGATCGCGACCGACCGGATCGAGAACTTCTCCGCCGTGATGAAAGCTCCGGGAAGCGAGCTTTTGATCTCCGGAAAGTGGGTTTCCTTTTCCAAGCCTCGCATCGATCTGGCGATCCGGTCGTCAGGCATGGATCTGGATCAGTTGATCGACTTCCCTCCTCGCGAGATCGCTTCGAAGGGCGCTGCCGCCCCCAAGGCTGGAGGAGCGAGCGCCCATGCTCCGTCGTCCGGTCAGGCGGCGGAGGACTACGATGCGATGCTCGAACTCATGCGCAAGAACGAGTTGCTTCGTGCGACCAGTGTGGCCCTGCGTGCTGACCTCAAGAAGCTCAAAGCCTACGACGTCGTCTTGGGCGAGTTGAGCTCCGAAGCGACCCTGAAGGACCTGGTCTTCTCGGTCAACCGCTTCGGGATGAAGCTCTGGAAGGGTTCCTTCTCCGCCAACGGCTCCGCCGATTTCAAACCCGCTGCCCCAACGTACAAGTTCGCCATCCAGGTCGCGGACCTGGATCTGCAACAGGCCATGGCTTCTCAGATGGAGATGTTCAAGAACACAGTGCTCGGAAAGGCTGACTTCAAAATGGAAGGACAGGGTTCGAGCTTCAATCCCGAGCCCGCCAAACTGAACCTCGACGCCAAAGGCCGGATGGAGGTGAAGAACGCGGTTTTTCTCACGATCGACGTGGGCCGCATGGCAGCCGAAGCCATCAACAAAGGGCTCGACCGAGTGGCAGAGAAAGTGCCTGCGGTCAAAGGCAAGGCCATCAAGCGGCTGCCGTCGCGCGAATCGCGTTATCAGCTCATCAGCTCGGACTTCAGCATCCGCGGGGGCAAGTTTTCAGCTCCCAATTTCGTCGCCAAGTCGAATCCCAAGCAGGGCATCGATCTCAAGGGCAGGACCGTCCTGGGGCTGAAGGATCAGTCCATCGACGCCGACTGGGAGCTGATTGATACCTACAACCTCACGCAGGCGCGTTTTCCAGTTGAGGTCGGCGGCGTTCAGGTTGAACATATCCTGGCCGAAGGCGATGGGCCTGTGCGCTTTCCGGTTCATGTCGGATGCACCATGCAGAGCCCCTGCTACTCGTATACCCAAGTGCCTGAGCATCTCGCGAAGGTCGCGCTCAAGAACCTGAGCGAGTCCGCCAAGGGAAAGGCCAAAGCGGTGGTTCAGCAGAAGGCCCAGGAGAAGCTCAAGGAGGCGACGAAGTCGTTGCCGCCTGCAGTGAAAGACAAGGTTCAAGGGCTTGGTAAGAAGCTCTTTCGTTGATCGGAGGAAATCATGAGAAGAACAGGCATGGCGATCTTGGCGATCGCATTGATGATGGGAGTCGGTGTTTCGGGTTGCGGAACCGAGCGGGCTAAGAACCGCGCCAAGGAAGCGGCCGCGAAGTACTGGCAAGACAAAGCTCATCCTGGCAAGGCCTTCGACGTCCAGGTGGTCGAGGCTGAGAAGGCCGAAGACGGCATGTTCCGGGTCAAGGGAATCGTGGACGGAGAGACCCGCGTCGGCATGTTCAATCCGGACACGGAGAACTTCTCCGAAGGCTACTATTCGCTCGCGCACGAACGAAGCAAACGCATCGCGGAGCTTGAGCAGGAAGCCAAATACTGGAAAGAGAAGTCCGAGAGCCTTGAGAAAGAGAATTATAAGCTGAAAGTCCGGCTCGAGTCCGCCACCGGCAAGAAGGAAGAATGACCCTGAGGGCATCCATCGATCTCGGAACCAATACCTGCCTCCTTCTGCTGGCCGAGCAGCAGGAGGACGGGCGATTGAGCCGGGTTTTGAGCGATCACTCCACGGTGGTCCGTTTAGGTCAGGGTGGTGACCGGAACCGTTCACTGGCGCCCGAGGCGATCGAGCGCACGCTGGCTTGCCTGAAGAGATATTCGCAGGTGGTCCGCGAAGCGGGCTTGAACCCTTCCGAGACAATTGCCGTGGCCACCAGTCAGGCCAGGGATGCCCGGAATGGCCTGGAGTTCTTCGAACGGGTCAGCGCCGAAACGGGTTTTCGGTTCCGGGTACTTTCGGGCGAGGAAGAGGCGAAATACACTTTCCTGGGCGGTTTGTTGCCGGATACCGATCCGGCGTCCTCGGTCGTGATCGATATCGGGGGCGGAAGCACCGAGTTCATGGCACAGCCCGGAGGCCACAGCCTGGATCTGGGATCGGTACGTTTCAGTGAGCGCTTTTTAAAGTCGGATCCCGTAACGGACGAGGAGTTTTGGGCCTGCCAGGACGAGATCGATCGGGCGTTAGAAACCCTGAAAGCTTGGCGGGCCAGTCTCCATGAGCGGATGAATCTTGTTGCGGTCGCGGGAACGGCGACGACGCTGGCCGCGTGGCACCTGAATCTAAAGGCGTTCGATGCCGCCAAAATCGATCAAGTGAGCCTCTCCCGCGGAGACGTTCACCGAATGGTCGAAGAGCTCAAATGGAGGACAGTAGCCGAGCGGAGAGCCCTGCCAGGCGTCGAAGAGGGACGGGCGGATATCCTTTTGGCTGGATCACTCATTCTCTGGCGATCCATGGAGTTGCTTGATTTCCCAGCGGTCCGGATCAGCACGCGCGGCCTTCGCTACGGCGTCTTGGCGATGAACCGTTAGGGTTAGGGTGTTAGGACTAGGGCCTAGTACGAGGAGATCTGCGCCCGAAGGTTGTTCGCGAGCTCCCAATCCCTGGCGGCGATTCTTCTCAAAAGGGACTCGCGGAATTCGGGGTCCGCCACTTCCAGCATCGCCACGACCTGCGCGAAACCGTCCACTTTGATCTGTTTGTCCGCGCCGTCCGCGGGCGAGCTTGCCTGGGCTGGATCAGCGTTCTGTTGTTCCTGATAGCGACTGTAGCTCATGCCTTTGAGACCTCCTGTTCACGTCTGGCGGCCTTCTTGGCCTGTTGGTGGAGACGCTCAGTCGTAGCCTGAAGGTCCCTCTGGATCTTGTTAACCTGCGCTTCCGAGTTCTTCCGGTATTCGGCGATCTTCTGCTGGTTCGCGTTTCGGAGTTTTTCCAGCTCCAGGTCTCCGCGCCGCTTTTCCTCTTCGATCCGCTCTTCGTTTCGAGCGCGAATTTCCGAAAGCCGCTCTTCCATCGCCTCAGCCTCTTGCGAGATCTGGACTTCGTAAGCCCCTCGAAGCGAGTCGAGCTGGTGGGTTTGGTCCTCGATCAGGCGTTGCACCTGGTCAGAGTGCTTGGACTGGAGGTCCCGGATCTCGATTTCGTTGCGATTTTGAAGCTGGGCGCGGTAGTTCTTGAGCCTGACTTCTTCCGCGCGGGTTCCTTTGACATCCATTGGCAATGATCGGCGCCTTTCTCTCCCTATGAGTATGCCGAATCCGCAGTCCTATTAAAACGGGCATAATTTGCCGGCTTTGCGCTATACTTGTTGGAGCATGCTGCTTCCCAACGGGCTTCCATTCGAGAGCTTCGAGCTTCCAAACGGCCTGCGAGTCCGGGTCGTCTCGAATCGCGCTGCTCCGGTACTTACGTTTCAGACCTGGTTTCGAGTCGGCTCAAGGGACGAAAGGCTCGACCCTCGCTTGAACGCCACTGGTTTGGCGCATCTCTTCGAGCACATGATGTTCCGCGGGACCACGAACTACAAGGATGGCGAATTCGACCGTATTCTCACCCAAGCGGGGGCTGACAACCAGAACGCGTCGACCTGGCTCGATCGCACCAATTATTATGAAAGCGTTCCGAGCGACCAGCTCGAGCTGGTCATGCGCTTGGAATCGGACCGGATGCGGAACCTGGTCATTGACCAAGCTCTCCTCGATACCGAGCGGAGCGCGGTGCTCGGCGAATTGGGTATGTGCCTGGATGACCCGGATCTGGTCGCGAGCGACAAGCTCTACGAGCTTGCCTACCGAGTCCATCCTTACCGATACAGCACGATCGGGACCGAGAAAGAGATCAAAGGCTTCTCCAAGGAGGATGCGCTTTATTTTTACGATAAGTACTACGCACCCAACAATGCCGAGCTCCTGATCGTCGGCGACACCGATCCGGGACAGGCGCGGGATCTCGCCCTCAAGTACTACGGGGACTTCGCCAGCAGGGAGATCCGCCGGTTCGATGCGCCGAAAGAGCCGCCGCAAAAGTCGGAGAAACGCGGCTCGTTCTCTCACCCCCAGTTGACCGAGAAAAAACTCATCCTCGGCTATCACACCCCCGAGGTTCGGCACCCAGACCATGCCGCATTGCTGGTCGCGCAAGCCGCGCTGTCGCTGGGCGAGGGCGCGCTGCTCGAGCATGCGTGGGTGAGCGCCGGGCTGGCGGTGGCTCTTCACGGGTCTCTCAATCAGCTTCGCGAGCCCGGGCTCATGGTTTTTTCGGCGGATCTGCAGGATGGCCACGATCCCGAGGAGCTGATCCGCGAGCTCGACCGCGCATTGGATTGGCTCAAGGCGACGATGTCCGTCGAGCAGGCCGGGGAAGTCGAGAGGGCGCGAAACCAAGTGCTTCTGGATCACTTCAGCTGTTGGGACGAGAACGGGCCGCTTGCCAGCTTCATAGGCGAGTTCATGATCAGCGCGGATGATCCTCTTTTCGCCTTCGAGCTGACTCGCGCGATTGAGAAGGTGTCGTCGCTGGATGTCGCTCGAGTGGTGGATCAGTACCTGAAACCGGCAAACCGGACGGCGATCGTCGGCTCTCCCTTGGAGGAGCGGGCGTGATCTACGAACGAAATCCCCTGGGGAGAGTGACTCAACTCGGGCTCGTTTTTCGGAGAGGCAGCCTGGCCGACCCGAACGGCCTCTCGGGATTGGCGCTTTTCGCTTCCAGGATGTTGCTGCGAGGAACCACAAAGCATTCGTTCCGTGATCTCACCCAGCGTATCGAGCGCCTGGGAGGGTGCATCGTCACGATTACCGAGACGGACCGCACTGTAATCCGCGCGTCCATCCTTTCCAGAAATTTTGATCCGTTCATGGAGATTCTCTCGGAGATATTGCAGTTCCCCGCGTTTGCCGACGAGGAGATCGCCGCTCTCCAGAAGATCTTCGAAGGAGAGATCCTTTCATCTCTCCAGGATGTGCAGACGCTTGTCAATCATGCCTGCCTTAGGGAAGTTTACGCCGGAACACCGGCGGAGTTCCCGTCGCTCGGGACCCTGGATTCGGTGCGCCGATTCGATCGTAACAAGGTGATGGATTTCTACCGTTCCAACTTCACGCGCAAAAACTGCGTTGCGGCCGTATCGTCCGACCTGCCTGAAGAGAAAATCTCCAATTGGATCGATTCGGCGCTTGCTTCCCTTCCCGAAGGGCGCCTGAGCGTGGCATCCATGCCCTCTCCAAGAATGAATGGCCGAAAAGGCTTGGTCATCGACCGAGAGGGGCTTTCCACGACTCCAGTGGTGATCGCGGTTCCTGGGGTCGCCGATGGCGATCCCGACATGCTGCCACTGGAGGTGGGGAACTTCGTGTTCGGCTCCGAATTCACCTCCCGTCTCATGCAGGTCCTACGTGCCCGAAACGGCTGGGCCTACGGAGCCGGGAGCAATTATACCCAGCTCGTGGGCGCGAGGGCCGAACCCACGCTCTATTCGATCTACACGTTTCCCTCGGCTGAGTTCGCTGATAGGGCAATCCCCGAGGCTTTCGGGATGCTCAATGCTTACGCTGACCAAGGCATCACCGCCGAGGAGCTGGAGGCTGCGGTCGAGGGCATGGCCAATCGGTATTGCTTTGAACTGGACTCGTCCGAGAAGCGCCTGCTTTTGAGGCTGCGTGAATTGATCACCGGAAGGGCTTTCCTGACGGTGGATCAGTACAAGGCCAGGCTGAAGGCGCTGAAGCTCAAGGAGTTGAACCAGCTGATCCGCTCGCGCACCCGAACGGAG
>CAYNDM010000055.1:0-2931 GCA_964395265.1 uncultured Bacteriovoracaceae bacterium | reverse complement strand
GCGGTGGCGGGCGATCCTTCGGCTCTGGTGCCGATCCTCGAGGCTTTGCCTGGAATGAGTCAAGTTTTGGTGAAGCAGCACGCTCCATGATACGCTGCCGACCCTTCCGCTCGGGTTGACAGGGTGATCCGGCTTGATACAACTTCCACATGCCAAACGCCAAGCACGAGTCCCTGGTTTTCGTTTCCGGTAAGCGTACCCCTTTCGGCGGTTACGGAGGCTTGCTGAAGGACGTCAATCCTACCGATCTGGGAGTCGCCGCGGGGCGAGCGGCGATCGAGCAAGCTGGGGTGGATCCGAAAGCGATCGACCATGTGATCTTTGGTAATGTGCTCCATTCGGCGTCGGACAGCATCTACACGCCCAGGCACATCGGCCTGAAGCTCGGGGTGCCTGAGCAGGTTCCTTCGCTCGGGATCAATCGCCTCTGTGGTTCCGGCTTTCAGGTGATCGTCGAGGCTTTCCATCAGATGCTCGCTGGAGACACCGAAGTAGCGCTCGTGGGTGGAGTGGAGAACATGAGCCTCACTCCCTATGTGCTGAGGGGGGTCCGCTGGGGCCTGAAGATGGGGCATGCTCCGACGACAGACATGATGATGGAGTCTCTCTTCGATACCTATGTCGGCGCGCCCATGGCGATCACGGCCGAAAACCTCGCCGTCCAATACGAAATCTCACGAGAGCAGTCGGATGAGTTCGCGCTTCGCAGCCAGGAGCTTTGCCGGCAAGCCGTCGAGCAAAAACGGTTCGCGGACGAGATCGTTCCTTTTGAAGTCACCGACAAGAGAGGAAACATCACCAAACTCGAGCAGGACGAGCACCCGAAGCCACAAACCACTGCCGAGATCCTGGCGAAGCTCAAGCCGGTCTTCAAAAAAGACGGGGTCGTGACTGCCGGGAACGCGAGCGGGATCGTCGACGGCGCGGCGGCTCTGGTGGTCGCCACCGAAAGTCGGGCCAAGAAGGAAGGCTGGAGGCCCCTGGGCCGCCTTGTCGGATACGGAATCTCGGGTTGCGATCCGAAGATCATGGGGATCGGGCCCGCGCCCGCCGCGCGCCAGGCATTCCAGAAGACCGGAATGAACCTTGGGCAGATGGATCTGGTGGAAGTCAACGAAGCCTTCGCTCCGCAGACCGTCGCGGTCGAGCGCGAGCTGGGAATCCCGCGCGAGATCCTGAACGTGAACGGCGGCGCGATCGCGATCGGGCATCCGTTGGCCGCGAGCGGAACCCGGATCATCATGCACCTTCTCTATGAGCTTCGAAGGAGAAAGAAGCGATTCGGACTGGGCAGCGCCTGTATCGGCGGAGGCCAGGGGATCGCGCTGATCGTCGAGGCGTTTTCGGAATGAACGAATCCCGCTCGAGGCCGAAGTGGCTACAAGCGTTGCTTTGGGCACTCCTCATTCTGGTGGTCGGGCTTTTTGTCCGAGAGCTTTCGAATCTCTTCGGGAACCGCCTGAATTAACATCTTCCACGGCTGGCGCTCCGTGGCTCGCGCTTGCCTTGAATCCGCATGCCGGAGATGTTAGCTTTTTCGCATGAGCAAGGGCCAATCCGTTGAGATCAATCTGCTGGGTCAGAAAATCGCGCTTCGCGCGGAAGCGGACCCTGACCTGGTTCAAGAGGTGGTTGAGCTCGTCACGGCCCGGCTCAATGAAGCGGAATCCCGCGCCAAGGGACAGGTTCCCCATCTGGTGGCGCTCCTTGCACTTTTTGATCTCGCTGAAGAGTATGTCCGCTCCAAGCGACGGGTGATGCGGCACAACGAGCTTTTCCAGCAGCGATCCGACGAGCTTTCGAATCTCCTCGACGCGGAGCTCAAGTGAATGGCGAGAACTCTCATTCCATCCGAAAGCGGATCCTTCGCCAGAGACGCGAACTGGATCCTGGCCTGGCCGCCGAGCTGAGCCGGCGGATCTGCGAGCGTTTTCTCGCCTTGGTTGCGGACGCGTTCTTCCGGGGGCGCCGCATCGCCCTTTACCGGGCAATGGTCAATGAGCTGGATCCGATCCATCTCGAAGCGTCTCTCATCGCGGCTGGAGCCAGGCTCCACTATCCGAGGATCAAAGATCGCGCATCGAATCAGATGGAGATGGTCGAAGTCGACCCTCGGCATCCTGATGCCTGGACGCCTGGGCCCTACGGAGTGCTGGAGCCCGATGCCCGGCATGCCGCGGTCGATCCGGCCTTGCTTGACATGATCCTGGTGCCCGGCGCGGTTTTCGACGAATCGGGAGCACGAATCGGAATGGGAAAAGGGTATTACGATCGCTTTCTCCAGTCCGCCCCCCAGGCTCTTCGCGTTGCCCTAGCATTTGACTTTCAGCTTCTGTCTCGGATACCCCAAGAACCCTGGGATCGCCCCGTCCATTGGATCGTGACTGAGAGCCGGGAGGCTCGGGCCTCCGAAGCAGACGGGCTGATCCAGGCTAGATTGAGAGATCATGAATGAAAGTTCTTTATTTCGGTGACGTATTAGCCCGGCCTGGCCGCGAAGCCGTCAAGTTCGCGATCTCGAAGTTGGTTTCTGAGCACCGAATCGACTTCGTGGTGATCAATGGCGAGAACATGGCTCACGGCAGGGGAATCACGCCTGAGATGGCTCAGGAGTTCTTCGATCTGGGCGTGGACGTGATCACGACCGGCAATCATGCCTGGGATCAGAGGGTCATCATTCCGTATATGGCTACCACGACCCGGCTGATCCGCCCGGCGAACTATCCGAATTCTCCTCTCTACAAAACCCCGGGCAGGGGATCGACCGTAGTCGAGAGCGCCCGTTCGCCCGGCCTCCGGCTGGGCGTGATCCAGGTCATGGGCAGGGTTTTCATGGATGCGTTGGACTGTCCTTTTCTCACGGCCCAGCGCGAGGTGGAGCGGTTCGAAAAAGTCGATATCCACTGCATCCTCGTCGACTTCCATGGGGAG
>CAYNDM010000054.1:0-12666 GCA_964395265.1 uncultured Bacteriovoracaceae bacterium | reverse complement strand
CCAGCAAAAGCGTCACGATCGGATCGATCAACGTCCAACCCGTCCACCAGATCACCCCACCGGCGACCATCGCCGCAACGCTCCCGAGCGCGTCGGCGATCACATGAAGATATGCCGCGCGCACGTTCATGCTCCCGTGAGTGGAGCCGTGCAGAATCCTCATGCTGAAGAGATTGGCCGCCAGGCCGATCGTCGCGATCACGAAAACCATGGGCCCCTGGACCTCGGGCGGGGCCTTCAAGCGGGCTATGGCCTCGTAAACCAGAAGACCCGCCAATAGCCAGATAATCAGCCCGCTCAGCAGAGCCCCCAGGATCTCGGCGCGGTGGTAGCCGAAACTCATGGTCGGCGTCGAAGGCCTGCGAGTGATCCAGTAGGCGAAAATGCTGAGGAGAATCGCGCCCACATCCGTCAGCATGTGACCGGCGTCGGACATCAGGGCCAAGCTGTTGGCGAGATAACCGCCGACGAACTCGACGAACATGAAGACCAGGGTCACGGTCAGGGCGCGACTGAGCGCTTTCGGCACCTGCCTGGACGAATGCGAACCAGACTCATGCGGATGCGAGTCATGCCCATGAGAGTGATCGTGAGAGTGGCCGAGAAGTCCCATCCCGCCCGAGCGTACACTTGGAGAAGGGAGAAATCAAAGCTCCGAGGTGGCGGAGAGCGCCGGCCCGCACGCCAAAGCGACTGTCCAAAGTGGGTCCTGATAGACCCAGAAAGAGTACCGCGCACCCATGGGAGAGCGCCCCACTCCTCTCCCCGAGATGGGGTCGAAAGATTCGATCCGGTAGCGCGTCACCACCGGAGCCTCCGCCCGCTCGGCTTTGAGCAGGGCTTCTTTGACGGCCCAGATCGCAATGGGCGAAAGCGCCGGGTTTCTCTCCTCATGAGAGGCGATTCTGTCCTTCAGCCGAGGGTGCAGAGAGCGTTGGGAAGCCTCCAGATCGACCCCGATTCCCGTCTTGCCCCCTCGGGCGCCGGCAGCCAGAACCCAGCGAATCCCTTGGACTCGGGAATGCGTCAGGCTCGTCCAAAGTGTTCCAGGCTCAAGCCCCCTACCCAACCCGCTCCCGAGTCCAGTCCCGAGCCCGCTCGCAAGCTCGGTCCCTAGTCCGGACCCGAATGGATCGGCCAGGAGCTCCTTTTCTACCTCTCTCAGCGCGATTCGACCGCCCCACCACTCCTGCCGGCGCGAAGGCGAGGAGATCCGGGCCCCCCGGGCGCATTCGTCTGGGCTGAGCAGCTCGAGCTCCGACGGCGTGGGAGGGGCCACGGATGAAGCGTCGATCAACACAAGCGCTGAACGCGAATATCCGGCGAACTCGGCTAGCTCCCCCCACCCTTTCTTCAATTCCTTCAAATTTGCCGAGAAATTCGCCATCAATCGCCTATTACCACGATCACAGACGATCGCGGAGCGGCGCCTGCTCATGTCGCGAAAAAAATCTCTCTTGTCCGTCCTGACACAGTTGTTGCCGCTCGAGCGAATTCGCTACAATCGTTAAAGGTAGGCGTTGGCCTTCCGATACTTTGAAAACCAGCGGTTGAAAGGGAAAAGGTCTGAGAACCTCGAAAAGATCCCAAAAGCAGAACGTAAGCCGGGAGTCGATGAAATCGCGCGCCGGCGATTCAAGCTCAAGCATGGCTGAGATGCTCTGGACCCTGTTGGTCGCCGTCGGCGTGGCCGCCGCCGCCCTACACCAGACCGCCGCTCACCGCTCGAGTCCGAAAGAGCTTCTTTCGCCTGCCGCCACTCATCCTGCCGTTACTACTGAAGATTTCTCGATTTCTTACCAAGCACGCGTGATGAACTAAGCCTTCCAGGCTTGCATGCCCGCCCCAACGCGCGATAAAAAGCGTCTCATCCATGAAACCGAAATACTGGCTCCTCAAGACGGAACCCGAGACCTACAGCTTCGAGCAATTGCTGAAAGACAAAAAAACCAACTGGGACGGCGTTCGGAATTTCCAGGCCCGCAATCATCTCAAAACCATGGCTACCGGAGACATCGCGCTGATCTACCATAGCGGAGGCGAAAAGGCGGTGATGGGAGAAGCCCAGGTCGTGCGAGAGGCCTATCCCGATCCCGACGAAGACCGGGATGATTGGGTCCAGGTGGACCTGAAGCCTCTGCGCCCGTTCACCAAAAAAGTCCCGCTTTCGGTGATCAAAAGCACGGATGCCCTCAAGGACTTGCCGCTGATCAAGCAAAGTCGGCTCTCCGTAATGCCGATCACGCCTCGGCATTACCAGACTTTGCTTAAGCTGGGAGAAGCGCGTGAATGAGCGCTCCTGACTGGTCCCCTTTCAAATTGGCTCAAAGCGGGAGCAAAGGAGACGCCCCGCGCTCGATCGATACCCCGGAGGGGATCGGGGATCGCTTGCGAACCGCGGCATTCGCCGAGATCCAGGCGCGAGAAGCGTTCATCTGGGCTTCCGGGAGATTCGAGGAGGCCCCCGAGGAACTCAGGCGCATCTGGAAGAGCCTAGCGCTTGCCGAAGACCGGCACCTGCGATGGCTGCTCAGCAGGATGCAGGAGCTAGGCGTCGCGCTGGATGAACGCCGCGTTAGCGACCAACTCTGGATTTCATTGCGCTCATGTCAGACTGCAAGGGAGTTCGCTCTCTACATGGCCAGCGCGGAGCAGCGGGGACGGATTGCCGGTGAGAAATTCCATCAAGCCATGATCAAGCGCGATGAGATCACGGCTGAGATCTTCAGAAAAATCGCCGAAGAGGAAGTGGAGCATATCGCGGTGGCTTCGCGTTACTTCGGATATGACGGCAGCACGACGGTTCCTCACCCGAATTCCGGGCACAAGCCTTCGGCATCCTGATTGCACCCCCCGCCCGTAGGTGTGTGGAACAGGGTTCTACACAGTGGCCCGGAGGTTAAACAGGTTCGCCCTCCGGGCCACACTTTTAAAGATCCCGTTGTTAGGCCCCCGTGCTTCCGAAACCACCTGAACCGCGCTTCGTCTCATCAAGCGCTTTCACCTCGACCACTGCGGGAGTGGCGATCGGCAGGATCAAGAGCTGCGCGATCCGCTCGCCACGAGAGATCCGCATCTCCTCACGGGAGATGTTCCAAAGAACGACCTGAATCTCCCCGCGATAGCCGGCATCGATAACGCCTCCTGCCGTTTTCAACCCTTTTTTCGCCATGGACGAGCGATCCGCCACGAGGCCCACATGGCCCTCCGGCAGAGCCACGGCGATCCCCGTGCGAATCAGCTTTCCTTGACCCGGGCTCAGGATCGCATCCTCAAAACAGAAGAGATCCAAGCCGGCGTCATTAGGATGAGCGCGAACGGGGAGCGTGGCTTCGTCGGTGACCCGCATGACGTTGATTGAAGAGACCTTTTCATGAGATGTCGATGTCATGTCTCTTTCTATGCCACGCGCCCTACTCTTTGACCACGATGGAGTCCTGGTCACCAGCGAGCCCCTGCATCGGGCCGCCTGGGAGGAGCTTTTCAAGGAGCTCGGGCTCCCGTACAACGAGGCTGAACTTCGCCAGATGGTGGGAAAAACAGCGCCAGAGACTCTGGCCAGCGTGCTCGATCGCTATCGACCGGGCTGGGACCCCAAGGATTATGACCTGGATGAGCTGGCTTTGAGAAAAAACGACTTTTACCTCGAGTTCTCCAAAACGCGCCTAGTCCCCTATCCCGGCGTGCGGGAGGGTCTTGAATGGCTGAAAGAGCAAGGAATCCCGGCTGCGGTCGTTTCGAACGCGAAAAGGCGCGAGCTCGAAGCCACGTTGACCCAGCTGGGGCTCATCGATTTCTTCGAGGCCCTCGTCTCCCGGGATGAAGCCAAAGTCCCCAAACCTGATCCCACGCCCTACCTGATGGGCGCGGCGATCCTGGGATTCGATCCGAAAGACTGCCTGGCGGTCGAAGACTCTCCCCCGGGACTCGAGGCGGCACTGGTGGCCAAAGTCCCCGCCGCCGCAGTCATGACGAACTTCCCGCGGGAAGTCCTGGAAAAACCTGTCCCGGGACGAGAGGACCTGAAGCCGATTTGGATCGGAGCTTCGCTGGCCGAGCTTTTCGGGCTCATGCGGCGTCTTTGCTCATCATACGAAACGAACATGTGATCGAGTTCTAGACAGTTTTTCAAAGGCTCCCAGCCCATCGGCTCTCTTCGATTGATCAGGTCAAGAGACGACGAACTTCTTCGGCGACGCGATCGAGCGCCACGGTCGATTGCTGGCCTGAGGCGAGATCCTTAAGCAAGATCTGCCGCGACTTGAGCTCCTCTTCGCCGAAGAGGACTGCGAAACGCGCTTGATGCTTCGATGCCAGCTTGAGCTGCGCGCCGAACCCGCCGGGTTCGAGAGGGGTGATCGTTCTGATGCCCGCACTGCGGAGGTCCCGCGCGACCTGTTCTGCCTGAGCCCGAATCTCCCGGCTGGGTAGAGACACGAAGACGTCCACGCCGGAGCCCAGCGATGGCAAGAGCTTGTGGGTTTCGAGAAAGTTTCTGAGCCCCACATCGCCCATTCCGAATCCCACGCCCGGGAGCTTGTAGTTGCCGAAGAGCCCAAGCAAGTTATCGTAACGGCCGCCTCCGAACATAGCCCGGCGATTCTCCGGGGAGGTATCGTACATCTCGAAGACCGTGCCGGTGTAGTAATCCATTCCGCGCAAAATCGTCGGATCGAACTCGACCTGACCCTGCGGAACGCCGGATTCGGCCAGAGCCGCGAAGAGCGCTTTGAGCTCATCCACTCCCTCGCAGGGAAACTCAGCTGCGACCTGATCGAAGGAGGACTTGAAGAAGCGCTCCATCCGCTCCTGCTGCTCGGCGCTCACCCCCAACTCGGCAAGCCATTTCGCGTAAGCCTCCTCGCCGATCTTTGCCCGCGCGTCGAGAGCCTTGGTCACCTTGAGCGCGACCTCAGAACTCAGCCCAAGCACGTTGGCGAAGAGATGATCCATCAGCCTTCGGTTGTTCACGCGAATCGAAACGAGCTTCTCCCCTCCGAAGGCCTTCATCAGCTCGAAACTCAGCGTGAGGATCTCGGCGTCGGCCAAAACGGGATCCCCGCCCAGCACATCGACGTTCAACTGCCAATGCTCGCGGAGGCGGCCTCGTTGAGGACGCTCGTATCTCCAAAGATTCGGGATGCTGAACCAACGCACCGGCCGAGGGAGCTCGTGGTACTTCGCCGCCACCATTCGCGCCAGCGTCGGGGTCATCTCCGGGCGAATCGCGAGTTTGCGCTCGCCGCGGTCCACTAGCCAGTAAAGCTGGTTATTGACAATCTCCTCTCCAGTCTTGGCGGCATAGAGCTCGAATGGCTCGAGCATGGGTCCATCGTATTCCAGGTACCCGAACCGACCCACGACCTCCCGCATTCGGTTGAACATCCACTGCTGGATGCGCTTGTCGTCGGGATAGAAGTCGCGTGTGCCTTTATACGGCTGAGTGGAGAGCGCCATCATTTGCCTTGAGGGAATGGATAAGGAGGCTGATAAACGGGAGGTTGCGGTCCCCGGCTGTAGATGTCTCCGTAGCCCCATTGGCAGTTCGCGTAAGGAGTGTTCGCGGCATTCACCAAAAAGACCATGGAAGGCGGATAGCCTCGGGTTCCGACCTCAAGTTTCCCGGTCGTTCCGATATCGTTCGGGACGGTCACATAGACCGCGTCGGGAAAATCCATGCCTCGGCGAAAAGAGCCGGAGGGCCAGGACGCCCCACTCCACTGTTCCCAGGCGCCGCTTTGGCGCGTGAGGATCCAGGTGAACAGATCAGGGGAGACAAAGTAGCGCTGGCGCATCGAATCGATGACATCCGCCCCCAAGCGAAGCTCGTGACCCGGAAGGACGCAGAGAAGACTGGGCAGCAAAACCGGGTTTCCAAAGCGGTCGATTCCGTAGAACGATGCGCGGATCGTGCCTTGGGACAAGACCTCGCGAGGAGCCAGTGTGCCGAAAGAAAACATTAAAAGGGCTCCAAAAATCGCCCACTTATGTACCGATTTCATGAGATCGATTTATGAAAAAGGGGCCTCACAGTCAAGGCGGGAAATACGCCTATGAGGCGCGTTAGCAGGATCGCCATCCTGGGCGGGGTTGCAACTCAACCTGGGGACGGACCTCCTGTCCTTCACTCGCTTGAGGTGTCATCCTGACGCGAGAACCTCAGGTTGAATTGCAACCCCGCCCAGGATGATGCACATGACAGAGCTTGAAGCGGATGTCAGGATGCGAGAGAGGTGTGCTCGGTGAACGGAGCCAAGGAGTTGAGATGAGGGTTGCCGCAATTCAGATGACTTCCACGCCGGATCGGGCCCGGAACATGACGGAAGCTCACGGGCTTCTGCTTGAGGCTCTCGAGAAGAATTGCGATCTGGTGGCGTTCCCGGAGATGTTCGCCCTGCTGAGCGATCGACGGGAGGATTATCTCAGGGACGCCGAAACGCTGCGCGGGGTGACGGTGGCGACGCTTCAGGAGTGGGCAGCGGAGTATGACATCTGGGTCCTGGGAGGCAGCCTGCCTCTGAAGGTCGCCGGGGATCCCAAGCATGTCACCAATACGAGCCTATTGATCGCGCCCGATGGCGAGATTCGCGCCCGCTACGACAAGATCCATCTCTTCGACGCCTCGATCGCCCAGGATCGCTCCTATCAGGAATCCAAGCTCTTCAAGCCGGGGAAGAAGGTGGTGACGGCCGAGATCCAGGATTTCGGTTCTGTAGGACTATCGGTTTGCTACGACCTGCGCTTCCCCGAGCTCTATCGAAAAATGGCTCAAAAGGGCGTGAACGCGATCTTCATCCCTTCGGCCTTCACGCCGATCACCGGAAAGGCCCACTGGGACGTTCTCACCCGGGCGCGGGCGATCGAGAACCAGGCTTATGTCGTCGCGCCGGCTCAGGTAGGGCAGAACCACGAAGGGCGATCGACCTACGGCCACACCCGGATCGTGGATCCCTGGGGACGGGTCATTGCCGAACGGCCTGCGGGACCGGGAGTCGTCTGGGCGGACCTGAATCTCGAGGAGTTGGCCAGGATCCGCCGTGACCTTCCCGCGCTCGCGAACCGGCGTCTCTGAATATTGAGCGATTTCGCTCCGTACGCTCCTCTGCTAAAGTGAGAGGCCATGAATCCCACTCCTGGCTCTTCGCATCGTTCGGTCGTCCTGGTCACCGTGGCCGGTCAGGACTCCCCTGGCATCACTTCGGCCCTGACCGAAATCCTTTCGCACAGCAAGGTCGAGATCCTGGATATCGGCCAGTCAGTCATCCACGGTTGGCTGTCCCTTTCCATTCTTTTCGAGCTTCCGCCGGGGAGCGCGGACAAAGCCATCATCAAAGACCTGCTCTTCAAGGCCACCGAAATGGGCTTGAAGCTCGAGTTCAAGGTCATGGCGGAAAGCGAGCTGCCTGAACGAACCCTGACGACCAAGATCTCCCGCTACGCCATCACGCTCATCGCGGACCGCGTGAGCGCGGCTTCGCTCCACCATGTCACCGGCATCGTGGCCAAGCACCGCTTGAACATCGACAGGATCGAAAGGCTCAGTGAAGGGGAATTCGGCTGCGTTGAGATGCTCGTTTCATCGCCCGAAAAAATCGATAGCCGCAACCTGAAAGCCGATCTTCTGGGCGTCGCCCGCCAAGAGGGGGTGGATATCGCTCTCCAGGCTGAGGGGCTTTACCGCAGAACCAAACGCATGATCGTGTTCGATATGGATTCGACCCTGATCCAGGCCGAGGTCATCGACGAGTTCGCCCGCGAATTGGGAAGATATGACGAAGTCGCGGCGATCACCGAGCGCGCGATGGGCGGCAAAATGGACTACGACGAGAGCCTGAAGCTTCGGTGCGCGCAGCTGCAGGGACTCGACACCGAAGCGATCGACCGGGTGTTCAGCCGAATTCAACTGACCCCGGGCGCGCAGGACCTGATCGCGGTGCTGAAGAAGCTGGGATATAAGATCGCCCTGATCAGCGGTGGATTCACATGCGTGGCCGAAAGAATCAAGGATCGCCTGGGAATCGACTACGCCGACGCGACCCAGCTGGAGATCGTCGGCGGGAAGGTCACCGACAAGATCATCCCCCCGATCGTGAACGCCCAGCGCAAGGCCGACCTTCTCGAGCTCATCGCCCAGCAGGAAAAGATCCAGCTCGATCAGGTGATCGCCGTGGGTGACGGCGCCAACGACCTGCTCATGCTCGAGCGCGCGGGATTGGGAATCGCCTTCAACGCGAAACCGGCCGTGCGCGAAAAGGCCCAGCTGGCGCTCAGCCAAAAGAACATGAGCGCTATTCTCTATTTATTGGGGATCTCGTCGCGGGATTTGGCGGGGATCCTGCGCTGATTCCGCCGGGCCAAGTCCTGAAGCTGGTTGAAGGTGGTTTCGAGATAGTCGCTTCCCTTCTCCTCGACGCCCTTTTTCATCATTCCCCTTCCCATCCTCGAGATGAGATCCGTCTTTTTCAGAAGATCCAGCTCGAGCGCGAGGGCCTGCACGACGACCACCTGTTTTTTCGAGGAGTCGCAGCTGACATTGAACCATTCTCCCCAGCTATCGAAATAATGGGCGCTGTATGCGTCTCGCACCCAGAGCGTGGCCTCGGTCTCGCTCCTGGCATATCTGCGATCGAGCACTTGCCGAAGCGGGCGCATGCGGCTCGGATCCAGGTCCATTCGCCTGACGTGTAAGGTTCCCCTAGCCGGTTTTCCGAGCCCGCTTTTGAAGCCACGGCTCTGGAAAACCGCCCAAGGGTCCATCGGTTCCTCGGGGCGCTCGTATCCGGAGCGTTTTCCGCTCTTCACGTAACGCAAGACACGCGAGACGACGAGATCGTAAAGACGCTCACGCTTTTTTTCCGACGGCACGACCCGGAGCTGGGCGACCTCGGTGGGATCGAGCTTGATCTGACAAGGGGAGCTTCGGCACTCCAGAATGGCTTTATCGTCTTTTTCGTGCCACGGAGCCCATTCATTCCAGGCTTTCGTCCATGCTTCTTCTTTGAGGATCGATCCGACCTCGGAGCCATAGGGGATCCGGTCCAACGCTTCGATCCAAGCCGAGCAGCGCTCATATTCCTTCTCGCCCATCGCTTGGGCGCGCACGACGAAGAGAAGCGGATCAACCGCATCGAAACCTCGCCAGTGCTTTTGCGGGGAAACCAGTTCGGAAACGGGGCCGAAAGGGTGCAAAACAAGGCCGATCGAAGCCAATACCGCGAAACTCACCGAATCAGCTTAGGCAGATCAGGTGATTATCGCAAGCTGAAGAGCAACTTGATGTCGTCGTCCTCGAAGCGCAGGCCGGCGCCGAACAGCCAAGGAATCTGGCCGTCCACCTTGCGGATATTCTCCACGCCGAACGAAAGATAGAGACTGGAGAAGGGCTTTGCCTCATGCCATGGCTTCAAGCTGATGGTGTTTCGCGCATCGAGATTGAAGTCCACCCCGCGGGAGTACACGTCCACCCGATAGGTGAGGAACCCAGGATAATACCCAGGCCCCAGTCCCAAGATCAACGACGCCGTTCCGTCTCCATGAAGGACGCCCGCTGACAGATCGACTCGGTTCCAAAAGACCTTGCCCAGCATCCCGGTGAGCAGGATGCCGGTCTGCTCTACTTTCTCGTCGCGCGTGAACGTCTCGAAGGTCTGCCCATTCGCGGTCGTGGTGGTGGTGCGGGTCGAGACTTCGCGTTTCCCGCGGGGATCGATCGTCACACCCAGCAGGTAGTAGCGATCGCTCTGGGGCCAGATCCCAAGACGGAACCAGCCGCGCTCGCCGTTGTAAGCAGGAAGGCTTTCGAGTCCCGCATCCACGATGAACTGGACCTGAGACACCCGGCCCAGGAGCTTGTTGATGTTTTCGAGAGCCAGCTTGAGCTGTTCCGCGTAATAAGGGTCGTTCAAAACCCGCCCGACGGAGCCTTCTCCGCGATTGATTCGGGTCATCTGGTCCCGGAGCTGCTCGATCGCGTCTTCGAGCTTCGCCAACGTCCGCTGCGCGGTCGTGGTGAGCTGTCCCTGCGGCGAGAGCGTCTTCGATGCGTTCTCAAGGGTGCGATTGAGCTGATTCATCGTCTGCTTGAGCTCTTGAGGATCGATGGCTTTCTGAAGGCTGTTCGTAAGAGTGGTCATCTCCTTCACGAGATCATTCACCTGATTGACCACTTCCTGAACATCCTGGGCTTGACTGCCGACAGGAATCTCGGAGCTACGGCTGGCCGGCGGAGCGGCATGCGCGCGGCTAAGAAAGAGTTCGCTCCAACGAAACGCGCTATTGCTCCGAGGAATCGCCACTTCGCCCGGCCCGCGCTCGCCTTCGCCGCTGTTTCCAGGGGAAGCCTCGCTCGGGGCGGTGTCGCTACTGACATCGCGCTCGGGATTCTCTCCGACGTAACGCACGGGCTTGAGCTCGACGAATTTATCGCCCAAAAACCCTTCGCCCCGGAGAAAGGCACGCGTGCTGGGGAGAATTTCGACGGGAGCGGTGATGCAGATCCCCAGGCGCACATGGGTCTCGCGGAGCTCGATCGACTTGATGTAACCGATGTCCAGCCCGAGCGTCCTCACCGGAGACTTATTGGTGAGCCCCGTGGCGTCGTCCACATTGACATACCTCACCTGGCAAGGCTTCCAGAACATGGGACGGTCATTGACCACATAGGCCATGAGGCCGACCAGGAACAGGCCGAAGAGAGCAAAGAGCCCCACCTTGACCCGAGTTGTGATTGTCGATTGAGAAGTATTCATGTTCCCCTAATTCAGCGTCAGCTTTGGAAAACCAAATGGAAGAAATGACGTCAAAATTAAATCCACGAGAAGCACGCTCAAGCAACTCACCACGACCGTGGTTCGAGTGGCGAAACCGACGCTTCTCGCTCCTCCCCTGGCACGAAATCCGTTAAAACACCCCACCCAAGTCAGCACCAAACCAAAAGCCGCTCCCTTCACCACGCAGTGGATCAGATCCATCTTGTCGACCATCCAGGTGTACTGCTTCCAGAAGACCGACCAGTCGAGGCCCATGATCCCGCAGGCTACCCCCGCCGCAGTGAGCGACCCCACCACGCCAAAGAGAACTGAGAGCACGGGCATCATGAAAAGGCCTGCGAGCACTCGTGGAGTGACCAGGTACTCGACCGGATCCACCGCCATTACCTCGAGCGCATCGATCTGCTCGGTGATCCGCATGCTCGCGATCTCGGCGGCCATGGCCGCCCCAGCCCGGCCGATCACCATCACGGCAGCGATCACGGGCGCGAGTTCGCGAAACAAACCCACTCCAACGCTCCCGCCCAGCAGCGCCTCGGCTCCGAAGTAATGAAAGGAAACGTAGAGCTGATATCCCAAGACACCGCCCAGAAAAACCGCCGCGACGATAATGATGGCAGAGGAGCTCACCCCGATAAACTCGCACTGCTTAAAAAAAAGCCCCCTGCGCCTCCAAATTCGAGGCAGCGAAGCGATGGTGTCCTTCAGCAAGAGCGTAAACTCCCCCAGAATTTCAACCACCGTCAGTAATCGGGTGCTGATCGCCTCAACCAAGCCAATTGTCCTCAACTGGGTGAAGTAAAGAACAGAATTCCGGCAAAAACAATCATTATGAAAAGAAAAGACTTCTTCATAATGCAGGGTTTCAATGCGAGAGGGCCGAGAAGACGGAGAAAGCTGTCCCGTTCCTTTCGCTCTTCGACTGGTAAAATGAAATCACTCGAGATAGCTCTAAACGGGTGAATCGAGTCACGCAGTTCATCTTGAGGCGAGCCGGCTGGGTCGCGCTGGTGGGGACCCTTTTGTCCGGGGTCGGGGCCTACTATGCGGTGCATCTTTACCAGAACCTCCGTACCGACATCGAAGAACTATTACCGACCGATTCCCGTAGCGTCCTCGACCTCGACGAAGTCCGGGCTCGATTGGAATCGATCGACAATCTCTCAATCCTGATCGACTCCGAAGACATCCAAGCCAGTCGCAGATTCGTGGACGATCTGGCGGGTCGCCTGCAAAAAGCCCCCAAATCAGTCATCTCGAGCGTCGAGTACAAGATCGACAAGGAGCTGCAGTTTTTCAAAGATCGGCGCGCTCTCTACATGGATCTGGAGGATTTGAAAAAAATCCGCGATTACATCGAGCAAAGGATCGAATACGAAAAGAATCTCTATAACCCCTTGAACATCTTCAGCGGAGTCGAGATCCCCGAACCCACCCTGGATTTCATGGGGATGCAGAAAAAATACGAAGGAAAGGTCTCGAGCTACAGCCAGTTCCCGAGCGGCTACTACGCCACTCCGGATGCCAAGCAGCGGGTGGTCCTCGTCTACATGCCCAGCAGGGTGGACGGGCAGGGAGCGAACTACAGGCTTAAGCGGTATGTCGAAGAAGTCATCGAGGACCTGGACACGAAATCTTACGCTCCTGAACTGCGCGTTCGGTACACGGGCGGGGTCCCGAACACGATCGAGGAGCAGTTCGCATTGATGGCGGATCTCGGCATCTCGACTGTCATCGTCGTCGTCATCGTCTCCCTTTTCCTTTTTCTTTTCTATCGAAGTTTCAGAGGTACTGCGGCGCTCTTGACCAGCTTGTTAATGGGGACCTTCTGGACCTTGGGCATCTCCTATTTCGTCGTCGGCTACCTGAACGCCAATTCCGCTTTCATGGGAAGCAT
>CAYNDM010000053.1:4169-12779 GCA_964395265.1 uncultured Bacteriovoracaceae bacterium | reverse complement strand
CACCGACCGTCCCATGCGTTGACCTTTCGTTCGGGTCTATTCAGAGGATGAGGAGCAGTTTTCGTACCTTCATGACTCCAGCAACCGGGAGCATTTCGACCTCAATTCCCGGCCGGCACCACTTCGCATCGAAACCGACAGGATATAAGATCATGAAATTCAGCTCGTTTTTATAGCAGTGCCGAGCGCATGCGAATTGCACAAGCGACCAGGCAGGCTTGGAGCAGATCACTGCTCGCTCGAAGCGCGAGAGGGAAACCAAGATTACCCCTGACGCTCTGACCACAACCACAATCGCACCCCACGCGATGAGACCTTGAAGGCCGACATCCCCAGGTCGGCCTTCTCGTTTTTTCGCCCTTGCGCCGTCGAAAGCGCACTTGTACGGCCGAAAACGCGCTTGCGCCACTGAAAATGAAAACGCCGCGCTCCCAATCGGGATCCGCGGCGCTTTTCATCAGATTTGATCTTGATCGCGGCTGAGGGATCAGTGCCCGTGGCCGTCGTCCTCCTGGTGCTCCATACCTGCGGGAGCCTCACCACCAGGTGCGCCTTCTTGGGATGGAGCAGCGTCCTCTTGAACAGCGGCTTCTTCGACTTTCTCGTTCGCGCTTTCTGCGGTGCCCTCGTCACGGCAGCCAGAAAGGCTCAAGCCGGTAGCTGCCGCCAAAAGTACCAATGCCAGGGTCTTGGATTTCAAGCTCATAAGATGCTCCTTAAGCGCACTAGCCCGAGGCTGTGTCGCTCCACTGTGTGTTCACTGCTTTTCTCGAGTATAGAAGTCAACTCGCCAAATGCAACTATGGAGTCGAACCGCTCGACGCGCGGATCCCGAATCGCCGAGCGATGCACGCTCGTTGCATCCACCTGCTGCCATGACCGAAGACAACGCGAGCTCCAAACAACGTGCGAAACTGCCTCCCGCCATCTTCCTGGCGCACGAGCTAACGTCGCTAAGTAATTGAACTTTATGACTCCCCCATTCATCAGGAGCAGTACGTCCTTGCGCTAGGCTCTTGATATTGTTATAAATTATCCTTTCATAGGAGAACTTGTTTGGACCCTGACCCGAGTCTTTTTTTTACAGAAATCGCGATCATTATAGTTTGTCTGATTTTCTCTGCCGCGTTTTCCGCTTCTGAAACGGCGATCACTTCCTTCAACGAGCTTAAAGCCAAACACCTCATCGAAAAACTGGGAAGACAAGCCAAGGTCATGGAGTTCTGGCTCCGTCAGCCGACCCGCGTGCTCACGACCATTCTGGTGGGCAACAATCTGGTCAATATCCTGGGCTCTGCGGTTGCCACCGACCTCGTCACGCGGATCTTTCCCAGCGGAGGCATCCTGATCGCGACGGCTGTGATGACCGTGACGATCCTCCTGTTTTCGGAAGTCCTTCCCAAGATCTTCGCCAAAGTCTATTCCGAATCCATGGTGCTGATCTCCCTGCGGTTCGTCCGGGTTTTCAGCATCGTGCTCATGCCCGCCGTCGCCTTCTTCTCGAAAGTCGCCGAGACCCTGCTTTCGCTTTTCCGAAAAAACGGCGAGAGCCTGAAGCCGATGATCACCGAGGAGGAGCTGACCTTCCTGATCAATATGAGCGAGGCCGAAGGCGCGCTGGAGCAGGAAAAGCGAAAATTCCTCTCGAACATCTTCGAGTTCGGCAACACCATCGTTCGCGAGATCATGACTCCCAGAACCGATATGGTCTGCGTCTCGGCTCAATCGACCGGCGCAGCGGCGGTTCAGGCCATGCTCGATAAGGGTCACTCAAGGCTTCCCGTCTTCGAAGAGCGCATCGACAATATTATCGGAATCATCCATGCCAAGGATCTCCTTCGCAGAGTCAAGGAGAAGTCGACGTTGGAATTCCCCGTGCGCGAGATCGTTCGCGACCCCATCTTCGTCTCGGAAACGAAGTCAGTGGACGAACTCTTGATCGAGATGAGGAGCAAGAAGCGCCAGATGGCCATTGTCGTCGACGAGCATGGAGGGACCGCCGGCCTGGTGACTTTCGAGGATCTCATCGAGGAAATCGTCGGGGAGGTGCGCGACGAATACGACGAGCAGGAGGAGGACTTCGTCCAGAAGGTCTCGCCGAACCGCTACCTGATCGACGCGCGCTTGAACTTCGAGGATTTCCTGCACGACTTCAAGGACCATATCCACGCGGCCGGAGAGGAAAACGAAGCCGAAACCGGCAACGGCAAGGATCGCGAGCCCGATGAGGAGGCCGAAGAGGCCGAATACGATACGGTCGGCGGATTGATGATCGACCGGCTGGGACACATTCCCCGCGTCGGAGAAGAGATCCAGCTTGGGCAACTGCGGCTCACCGTGCGCGAGGCCGGCCGCCGACGAGTGAAGAAAGTCGAAGTGGTCATCGAGCATCCTCACGAGAGCGAAACCCCAGTCTCCTCCGAAGCCAAGTAATCGCCAAGGCATTCGTCGCCCAACCAGTCGCCGCCCAGCCCGAAGGCAGGTTGTGACGCGAAGGCATGTCCGGGTTGGGCTGCATATCCCTTGCACTCGATAGCCTGGTGATGAGTTTCGGCCCTCGCAGCGCGGCGCTGGCTTTCGCCTTGGTCTGGGCAGGCTGCTCGACTACTTCCGAAAAGGTCCCAGTCCTCGTTCCCCGAGTCGCAAAGCAAGCTGCGCCATCCGTTCCAGCCGGAGAACAGTCATCCGGAGAGCGGCCAACCGGTGACCGCTCAGCCAGTGAACGCCCAATCGGAGAGCGCCTACCAGACAAACGGCCAACTCGCGAGCAGGCGGGATCACGTGCGGCCTGCGAATCAGAGATTGAGACCGCTCGAAAACAGGCGGAACAGAGCGATCCAGCTGAAGCGGAACGCCTGAAAGAGTATCAGCAGCAGTCGAGTTCGGGCGCGGACCCAGCAGCGAGTACAGATTCGGACGCGGATTCGGCCGCCTTGGGGACAGACTCAAGTCCGGATGCGGATCGGGATTCTGTGGCCGACTCACGGCCAGACACGGACTTGGACTCAGCATCGGACGAGCCAGGAACGCCGGAGCGAGAAGCGCCGCCAGCCCCCTCCCGATCAAGTGACGGCTCAGCGGATTCAGGCGACAATACCGCGGCCGCCGAACCTCGGGCGCAGCGCCCTACTCCCCCGAGCTCAACACCTGCTATTTCGCCGGCCGATCGGCAAGTTCATCTCCGCATCGTCAGGGAACGCTCGGGCAAGCTTCGCTTCGAGCCTTCGACCTTGCGGGTCTATGTCGGGCAGATGATTGACCTAACCGTGACGAACCCAGCTGGCGAAGCCGCCGTCCCATGCACCTGGTATCTGGCTCTGCCCCACCGGGTTTCTGAAGTGGAAGTGTACGGTGAGCAGGCCGGAGTCGACCCGGGCGGCGCGACGGGGTACACGCCCTATTTCTTGGCGAGAACCTCTCCCATTGAACCGGGAAGCTCTCGCTCCGTCGCGTTCGAGGCTCCCGAGACGCCTGGCGAATACCCTTATCTTTGCTCAGGGCCACAGGCGGTCGACGTTCCGAAGGGAACTCTCCAGGTTTTACCGGTTCCTTGAGGGTGAAAAGGCAATGCTTGCATCCCGCGTATTCCTTGACCGACTTGGCCGCACTAGCCTCGTCTTCGGAGGCGCTCAACGGACCCCGTGAAGCAGCTGGTCCACAGGGCGAAACCCCAAGCGAAGCGCCAGGCGATGCGATGCCTCGTTGGATTGAACAGCGCCCCAGACCGGGGTTTTTCCACGACGATAGATCGCTCGGACGAGCGCCTGAACGGTTGCCGTTGCCCACCCCCGGCCGCGGAACGGCTCCCAAGTGTCGATCGAGATGTCAGCCAAGGTTTCAGTCTCCCAAGGCGAGTACGCGAAGCAAACCGCATTCGATGACTCAAAACCCGCCCAGATCTCGCGCTGATCCTTCGCGTGCAGGATCTCCTGACGGAGCGAGGGATCGAGATGATCCAAATGATCCTCCCTGCGAAGCAAGCGGACCTCGCCCTGACCAATCTCGTCTTGACCTGCTTGCCTTGGCGTCTTCGCCTCGTCGGCGGGCGGTCCATCAGTGATCGATATCGTGGCCACTTCCCACTGCCATTCTGGGAGAGCGTCTTGGAGAAGATCACGCGCCTCGATCTCCGCAAGCACGGTCAGCGACCTCGAAGTTCGTGAAAACGCATGCTTCAGGCTGGCCGGGCGCGGGCGCCCGATCACCCCGGCTAACGCGGCTTCCTCGCTCATGACGATCACATCACGCCCGAAACCGAAAATCTCACAGCGCCCAGAGAGGAGAATCGCACGGATCTCGAGATAGCGGGGGACATCAGGAAGAAGTCGAACCAGATCGCGTGCTCGTGACATTACGAAGAATGAGCGCTCCGCGCAAATCGAATGCTTCGCGAACCAAGACGACTAGCGATGCAGGACTTGGATCTCACTTGCGACTAAGCCTTTTGCGGCTCCGTCCCCAGAGTCTCGGCCGTCGCCGATGCAGCGGTCAGCGGGTTCACGGCTGCCGTGCCGGGAGGCGTGACTTTACGGGGTGGCTTGGCATTCCAGAGGCGCGCCCCCAGGAACAATCCAAAAGCTGCCACGGGCAACATCGCCACTGGCCAGTTCCCCCAATTGGCTGGATCTTTGGCTGCATCGCCTTGCGGAAGAATCGAGCCGTAGAGGATCGATTGAGTCGCCGTTCCCAGATAGACCATCCCATCGATCATGCCGACCGCGACTCCCACATTCTTCTTGCCACCGAAGTCCATGCTGGCGGTGCCCGAAAGCATGCCGTGAACGCCAATGATACACAGGGACATGAACACGACCAGAAGACCAAGAGCCGGGCTCTGGAGGGCGAAGACCATGAGCAGGCCGCCCGTCAGCATCAGCGCGTAAAGCACGGCGGCCATGGGCCCGCGACGCGAGTGAAAGACATGATCCGAGAGCACTCCAGCGAAAACTCCCCCCAGGATGCCTGCGCAGCAGAGCAACAGGCCCCAGTTCTGCGGCACGAAGCTCGCGATTCCTTCAGCGCCGAAGAGGCCGGTCTGCTTCGCGAAGATGATGTACCAATGCATGATCGCGTTGCGCAAAAATCCGCTGCAGAACTCGATCACCGCGATAGTGACGATCACCGGGTTTGAAAGCATCATCTTGGCGACCGCGATCGCGCCCAGACGCGGGCCATTGTCTCCGGAGGAGGCATCGGCCGTATCGAAGTCCTTGAGCCCCGCCTCGCCGGGAGTGTCTTTCACGTAGAGGGCATCAAGCAGGAAGAAGGCTCCGAGAAGCAAGGAGGGAGCGAGAAATACCCAATAAGTGGGAGCGTGATTGACGATGAGCGATCCCCAATCGAACGCGAAGTAGATGCCCAGGGAGATCAGAATGCCGAAGATGCCGCCGAAGGTGCCACGCTCGCGAACATGAAACCAAGCCGCGTTGACTTTCACGATGGCTACCGCGCCGAAACTCTGGAAGTACATGTTCAGCGCGTAAAGCACCGAGAATACGAGGACCAGGTTCCGGGTATATCCCATATAAGTGACCCAGCCCATGAGCAGATTCGACACCGCCGATCCGGCAGCGCTCAGCAGGATCGCCTTTCGTCCGCCGAAACGGTCCGTGAGCGGTCCGTTGATCACGAAGGCAAAACCATAGACGATCGTGCCCCAGAAGAAAATCGTCCCGAAATCCGCATTGCTCATCAAATCGCCGAATGCGTTCTTGCTGACGGTCAGATTGTACCGTCCCATATAGAGGAAGGAATAGGTCAGGCCCAACGGGAGCCAATTCAAAAGCCTCCTGCGCTTGAAAGCGTCGGAATGGCCGAGGTCGACCTTGGGCAGCCTCGCGATCACGATTCCGATCGCGCCCAGAAGAATGAGAACGGGCAAGAACTGTTGCAGACTCGCGAGCACCGTCATTACGGACTCCCCCTCTTACGGAAACAGGTTCTGACGTTGAGCGGCAACTTAGCCGGTGGACGGCCGGCTTTCAAGCCTGGAACTGCATCTGGCCGAAAAGACAGCCTTGGCCCCGGCCGCTGGCGCTTTCAAAATCGCTCAATTCCCGGTAAGGATAGGGGAAACCGACCCGAGGAGTCTCTTTTGGAAAAACTCAATGAATTTCCCCAGGCCACACGGGACGACTGGCTCAAGCTGATCGAGAAGGATCTGGCAGGGGCTTCTTTCGAGAAGAAGTTGGTCAGCCAGACCCTCGAAAGCATCTCGCTCCAACCCCTCTATACCGAGTCTCTCCCCGAAGACCCTTGGGCGAGAGGTCCCATGCGGGAATCCAAATCCGGCTGGACCATCATTCAGGACTTTTCACAGCTCAACGACTCTCAGCTCGCTTCCGCTCTCTCGGCCGCGCTTCAAGGAGGCGTGCAATCCATCGGCTGGAGCCCCGCGCGCTCGGGAAGCTGGTCTCAGCTTCGAACGATTCTTGGGGCAATCGCGAATACTACCAAAGCCAACGCCAACAAAGCAGGCCTCCAGCATCACGGACTCATCCTCACGAGCGGCGCCGAGTTCGAAGCCGCCGAGAGCGAGCTTTTCGCGGCCTGCCAGAAGGAGTCGCTCTCTCCTTCCGAACTTCAAGGATCCTTGGGAGCCGATCCGCTTTCCAGCTGGCTTTCTCGGGGCGGAATCCCGGCCCAGGCCGAAACACTCCTGAAAAAGCTCGGCGAATACGCCTCGAGCGCGCGTTCGCGGTTTCCTCGAATGAGGATTGTTCGAGTCTCAGCGAGTCCTTGCCATGAGGCAGGGGCGCATTCCGCCCAAGAGATCGCCTATGCGCTTTCAGCAGGGCTGGCCTATTTGAAAGCGCTGACTGCCGGAGGGTTTTCGCTGAGAGAAGCCAACGAACAACTCAGCTTCGAATTTCAAACCGATGCGCAGTTTTTTCTCAGCATCGCCAAGCTGCGCGCCGCCCGCAAAGCTTGGGCTCGCCTGACCCAAGTCTCGGGAGATGCATGCTGGATGCACCTTGAGGTGGGAACGTCGGCCCGAATGATGACCGTCCGGGATCCCTGGGTAAATCTTCTGCGGACCACGGTCGCGTGTTTCTCAGCTGGAATCGCCGGCGCCGAAAGCGTCTCCGTACGCCCGTATGATATGAGATCGGGTTATCCCTCGTCTTTAGGCCATCGGATCGCACGCAAAATCCAGCCCGTCCTGCAGGAGGAATCGCACCTTCATCGCGTCGCGGATCCCGCCGGTGGATCCTATTCGTTCGAAGCCATCACCGAGGAGCTCGCGCTCAAGGCCTGGACCCTCTTTCAGCAGATCGAGGCCCGCGGAGGAATCGTCACAGCCCTCCGAGAGGGTTGGGTCCAGGATCAGATCGAAGCCAGTTGGCAAGCCCGGCTCAAAAACATCAAGAGACGCAAAGATCCCATCACCGGCGTCAGCGAGTTTCCGAATATCCGCGAACCCGCGCTCCAGGCTGCACCCAGTGCCCCGGCTTCGGCACCCGCGCCAGCACCCGATGCTTCCGCCGACCCGATCCGTGGACTTCAGCCCCACCACCTCGCCGAGCCTTTCGAACAGTTTCGCGACGCGTGCGATCTCGCTTTCAAGACCACAGGCGCGCGGCCCAGGGTTTTTTTGGCGAATCTGGGGCCGACCTCGGAGCATGGAGCGCGAGCGACATTCGCCAAGAACTTCTTCGAGACCGCGGGCATCGAGGCATTGGACAACGAGGGCTTCGCGAACGTCGCCTCGGCCGTCGAGGCATTCAAGGAGAGCGACAGCTGGTTCGCCGTGATTTGCTCGTCGGACAAGCTTTATCCCGACTGGGTGCCTGAGATCGCCAAGGCCCTCAAAGAGGCCGGTGCCGAGCAGGTTTTTCTCGCCGGACGCCCCGGAGAGAACGAAGCCACTTGGAAAGCCGCCGGAGTCGATGAATTCATCTACGTCGGGTGCTATGCCTGGAACATTCTCAGCCAATTGCTGACACGAATGGGAGTGATGCAATGAGCGGTCACAAGCCATTTCCGGATTTCACGAAAATCGCGCTCCAGGAAAATGCATCGGCTCCGAAGGCAAGTTCGTCGTTTTACCCGCGAAAGGACTCCACGCAGGGCTTCTCTCCCTGGCTGACTCCCGAGCACATCCCGATCCGCCCAGTCTATGGCCCCGAGGATCTCGAGGATGTGGATCATCTGGGAACCTGGCCCGGGATCGCTCCTATCGTGCGCGGCCCCTACCCCAGCATGTACGTGATCCGCCCTTGGACGATTCGCCAGTACGCGGGATTCTCGACCGCGGAAGAGAGCAACGCGTTTTACAGGCGCAATCTCGCGGCGGGGCAAAAGGGGCTGTCGATCGCCTTCGACCTGGCCACTCATCGGGGCTACGACTCGGATCATCCCCGGGTCGCGGGAGACGTGGGGATGGCGGGCGTCGCGATCGATTCGATTCTGGATATGCGGATCCTCTTCAATGGGATCCCTCTCGATCAAATGAGCGTCTCGATGACGATGAACGGAGCGGTTCTGCCGATCCTCGCCCTCTACATCATCGCGGCCGAGGAACAAGGCGTGAAGCCCGAGCAACTCTCGGGCACCATCCAGAACGACATTCTCAAAGAGTTCATGGTGCGCAACCCCTACATCTACCCG
>CAYNDM010000053.1:0-4159 GCA_964395265.1 uncultured Bacteriovoracaceae bacterium | reverse complement strand
ACATCTACCCTCCCGGCCCATCCATGCGCATCATCGCGGACATCTTCGCTTACACTTCCCGGCACATGCCCCGCTTCAACAGCATCAGCATCTCCGGCTATCACATGCAGGAGGCCGGGGCGACGGCGGACCTGGAGCTGGGCTACACGCTGGCCGACGGGCTCGAGTACGTGAGGACCGGGATCGCATCGGGAATGGAAATCGACGACTTCGCTCCTCGCCTGTCGTTTTTCTGGGCGATCGGGATGAACTATTTCATGGAAGTGGCCAAGCTGCGCGCGGCGCGACTGCTTTGGTCGAAGCTGATGTCGAAGTTCAACCCCACGAACCCGAAATCGCTGGCGCTCAGGACCCACTGCCAGACCTCGGGCTGGAGCCTGACGGCGCAAGATCCTTTCAATAACGTGACCCGGACCTGCATCGAAGCTCTGGCGGCTGCTCATGGACATACGCAATCGCTGCATACGAACTCGCTCGACGAGGCGCTGGCGCTACCGACGGACTTCAGCGCCCGGATCGCGCGAAACACCCAGCTTTTTATCCAGCAGGAGACAGGCACTTGCCAGATCATCGATCCCTGGGGAGGAAGCTACTACGTTGAGCGCTTGACCCATGAGCTCGCGAAGCGTGCCTGGGACCATATCCAGGAAGTCGAGAAGCTGGGAGGAATGGCCAAGGCGATCGAGGCCGGCATCCCCAAGATGAGGATCGAAGAGGCCGCTGCCCGGACCCAAGCCTGGATCGACTCCGGCAAGCAGACCGTGGTCGGCGTGAACAAGTACCGCACGGACGATGAACGGCCGATCGAGGTACTCAAAGTGGACAATACGGCAGTACGCCAGGCCCAGATCGACCGTCTCAAGAAGCTTCGCTCCGAACGCGACGGCAAGGCGGTGGAGAAGGCGCTTCAGGCATTGACCCAGGCCGCTTCGAGCGGAAAAGGCAATCTGCTCGAGCTTTCGGTCGAAGCCGCGCGAGCCCATGCCACAGTGGGAGAGATGAGCGAGGCGCTCGAGAAGGTCTTTGGGCGGCATCAGCCTCGGATCCACACGATTTCGGGTGTCTACAGCGGAGAAGTGGGACAGACTGAAAACATGGTGAAGAGCGTGCAGAAACTCGTCGAGCAGATCGAGAAGGCCGAAGGACGGCGCCCGCGCATTCTGGTCGCCAAGATGGGACAGGACGGTCACGACCGCGGCCAGAAGGTGATCGCCACCGCGTTCGCGGACCTGGGCTTCGATGTGGATATCGGCCCTCTTTTCCAGACTCCCGAAGAAACGGCGAGACAAGCGGTCGAGAACGACGTCCATATCATCGGCGTGAGCTCTCTCGCCGCCGGGCACCTCACGCTGGTGCCCATGCTCAAGGCCGAGCTCAAGAAGCTCGGACGGGAGGATATCCTGGTCGTGGTCGGAGGCGTGATTCCTCCGCAGGACTACCCTGCGCTCGAAAAAGCGGGCGCTGCCGCCATTTTCGGCCCCGGCACCGTGATCAGCGAGGCTGCCTCGAAGCTGCTTCGCCAGCTGGCGAAGAACCTCGGACTGAAGATCCCATGACTACCAGGCGCCGCGAGCTGACGATCGACGAATACGCGAAAGGGATAGAAGCCGGTGACCGCGCCGTTCTGGGCCGAGCGATCTCTTTGATCGAAAGCCTGCGCGACGAAGATCAGGCACAAGCGAGAGATCTTCTTTCGAGACTCCTTCCGAGGACCGGCCGATCGCGCCGGGTGGGAATCAGCGGCGTCCCGGGCGTGGGCAAAAGCACCTTCATCGAGGCATTGGGAACCTTTCTCACCTCCAAAGGCCATCGGGTCGCGGTGCTGGCGGTGGACCCTTCGAGCGCCGCCACGGGAGGGAGCATCCTGGGAGACAAAACGCGCATGCAAAAGCTCGCCTCGGATCCGGCGGCGTTCATCCGGCCTTCTCCGAGCTCCGGCGCGCTAGGAGGCGTCGCACAGCGAACGCGCGAATCGATTCTTCTCTGCGAAGCCGCCGGATTCGACGTGATCCTGGTCGAAACCGTAGGCGTAGGCCAATCCGAGACTCTGGTCGCGGGGATGGTCGACCTCTTCCTGCTCCTCATGCTGGCCGGCGCGGGCGACGAGCTTCAGGGCATCAAGCGGGGGATACTGGAGCTGGCGGATCTGATCGCCATCAATAAAGCGGATGGCGATAACCTCACGCGGGCTCGCCAGGCCCAGGGCGAGCTTCAAATGGCATTGAGGATCCTTCGGCAGAACGAGAGTTGGAGGCCCCCGGTCCTGCTCACCAGCGCGCTCAGCGGATCAGGCATCCCGGAGCTTTGGGCGAAGGCCGAGCAGTTTTTTTCGGAGAAAGAGGCCTCTGGCAAGCTCTCGCGCAAGCGGGAGCAGCAGCAGATCCTCTGGATGTGGCAACTGATCGAAAGCCAGTTGATCGCGAGGCTCAAGGCGGACGAGAAAATCGTTTCGAAGCTGCCTGAGCTCGAAGCCAAGGTCCGCGCCGGAGAAATTTCGCCGACCGTGGCCGCCGACACGATTCTCAAAGCGGCGTTCGGTCCACCGACCGCGACGAGATCTATCGAACAAAACCGTTCTCGGCGCCCGAAGGGCCGATGAACACCCATTGACGGTGCCTACCCTTGATGGCGCACCGGCCATCGACGACTCCGGCCCTCGCTCATGATTTATCTTGGACGCTGCCTGCCCTCGATGGAGCGTCTACCCGAGACGGCGCCTGCCTGTCGACCATTGAGAACGCTTCGTTGAGCCGGGAGATTTGCGGCCGAACACTCTCTTCTTTCTCTTTCTGGGCAGGTATACGTAGGGGCGATTCCTCAGCTGCTTGCGAAGCTCCTCTTGCATGACCCGCCGAACCCGCGAAGCGGCCTCGCGCCGTTGACCGAGCTTCTCAGGCGGAATGGGAGGCAAAAACCGAATGCTCCACTTGGCCGGAAGCGGAACGAGATTCAGAGGTAGGGGAAGTCTCAGCCCCCCTGCGAACTTGCCCAGACTGATGCTCCCCAAGTTCAGATTGGATTCTTCGGCGCCCACGATCAGGCAAGGAATCACCGGAACGCGCCCACGAGTGGCCAACTGGACAAACCCGGTGTGAAAGGGCTGCAAGCGATAGCGTTTCAGGCTGGACTTGAAATTGCCGGCCTCTCCTTCAGGAAAAACGATCAGAAGCCTGCCGTGGATCAGCGTGCGGAGCGCGCTGCTCACATGGGGCTCTCTCAATCCGAGACGGAAAGACGCGCTTCGGAGCCAACGAAACCACTCGAAATACGCGCGATGAGCCATGATCCTGGGCCTGCGCCCGGTATGAGCATGAATCAGATGAGCCAAAACCAAGGCATCGATCGCGGGGACGCCTGAATGATTCGCGATGATGATGCCACCTCCCCGACGGGGAACATGCTCCAAGCCTTGAAGATCAACCCGGAAGTAATGGCAAAGCAGGTCCAAGAGCTTATTCCAGGTCCGGTCGAAAGCTGGGGTCCGAATGAACTCGCGAACCAGGACCTCGGCGCCGGAGGGCGGCTTTCTACTTACGTGACTCACTTTCATAGAAAAATGCAAAATCGAGGCGAACCCGGCCTCATTGCAGGAGAGATTCCTGAAGCAGGAAGACACCCGCTCCCGCGAGATATCCAACAAGGGCTAGGAGGCTGATTCGCTTCAAGTACCAGCCGAAATCGATCTTCTCCATCCCCATGACCGCGACACCAGCGGCCGAGCCAATGATCACGATGCTGCCGCCCGTGCCCGCGCAGTAGGCCATGAACTTCCAAAGATTATGATCCTGCGGGAAAGCCTGCAGATCGTACATACCCATGGACGCGGCGACGAGCGGCACGTTATCGATGATCGCCGAGAGCAAGCCGATCGCCAGGGTGATCACTTCGATGCTACCGATGGCCTCGTTCATCGCCACGGCGGCTCGATGAAGAAGCCCTGAGGCCTCCAGTCCCGAGATGGCCAACAGAATCCCCAGGAAGAAAAGAACGCTCGGAGCATCGACCCGGGTCAAGGCGTGAACAGCCGAATACGGCTTCTTCTCTTCCTCATCCTTGTCGATGTGGATGAGCTCGGAGGTCATCCAAACGATCGAAAGGCCGAAAAGCATTCCCATAAAGGGCGACAAATGGGTCACAATCTTGAATATCGGAACGAAGA
>CAYNDM010000052.1:0-12884 GCA_964395265.1 uncultured Bacteriovoracaceae bacterium | reverse complement strand
GCGTGAAGGATCTTGATATTGATCTTGGTGGCTGAGGCGACTTGCTCGATCGAGATCCCGCGACGCTCGCGCTCTTGCCTGAGGAACTCACCTAATGTCGGACTTGTGTCGCCAGCCATTCTTTCCTTAGCCACGCCCTCACTGCAGGTATTTCAATCGATCCATTGCCTGCTCGGCGACTTTGGTGTTGGGGAAGTTGTTCTTGATATCGAGGAACTTCTTGCGAGCGCGGTCATATTGCTTGTTTCGCTCAAATGCGATTCCAAGCGCGAGATGCGCATCAGGAAAGTTGGCGCACTGCTTTTGAGTAGCCTTGTCGTACGATTCCGCCGCCTCGCGGAGCCGGCTTTCCTTCAGCCGAAGGTGGCCTTGATAGTAATAGGCGACGCAGGCCAGCTCAGGCGCTTCCTGGATCGCCTTTTCGATATGCTGATTGGATTTGGCGAGCTTTCCCTGGCGATAATAAAGAATGGCGAGATTCGTATTGGCTTTGTAGGCGCCTCGGTACAGCGGATCTGAGGCCGCCTTGAGTAGCGGCGCTTCGGCTTCGTGGTAGAAGCCGGCATCGATCAGAAGCTTTCCAACCGTGTTGTTGATTTCAGAGGATTTCGGGCTCAGTTCCAATGCTTTCTTGGCGGACTTGAGCGCGTTTTTAGGGTCCTTTTTCGCGTAAAAGGCGAGAGCGCGGTTGTAGTGAAGCTCCGGGATTTCACTGTCGATTTTTTCGGCTTCGGCCAGGTACTGGAGCGCGCCGGTGGGGTCGCCTTCGTTGATTGCGCCTGCCGCGGCCTGGACCAACAGCCGAGCCTTCTCTTCGGAGGTCAGTTCTTTCTTCGATCCCGTGGTGCTTGAGGTTGTGGCGCAACCCGGAAGCGAGGCTGTAGTCACGGATGCCAGCGCTAGGGTAAAGACAAGACGCAAGCCAAAATGTCGTTGACTCATACTCATGCTCCTGCTCTCCAGGTTAAAAGGCATTGAGATGGGTGTCAACGCGACAAGGCGGAATAACGTCTCAAAAGTCCTACTGATTCTACATGGGGAGTCTGCGGGAAGAAGTCCAAAGCGGCTGCCCTTTCGAGCCGCCAGCCGCGGCGAGCGAAGCGGGAGATGTCTCGGGCCCAAGCATCCGGATCACAGCCGACTGCCACCAATTCATTGACGCCCAGGCGCTCGAGATGCGCCGCGATCTCTGAAAATTCTTGCGCCAGGCCTTCGCGCGGAGGGTCCAAAATGGCGCTTCTGCAGACCGATCTAGTGGCTGCTCCGGTGGCCTCATCGGCGCCCTTTCCAGTGGCCGTCAAATCAGTACCAGGGCTCGTCGATTCGGTCTGCCGAGCCAACCAAGCGAGCGTCGCTTCACGATGAAAACGGTAATTGGCGGGCGTCCCCTCGGGAGCCTGCGCTGGAGCGGAGACATCCACGCAATCGATCGAGCGCATCGAAGCGGCGAGCTCAAGCGAGAGATTGCCACTTCCGCCGAAAAGATCCAGAAGGTCACCCCCCGGAGTGATCGCTGCGGCGACCCATTTTTTCAGCTTCTCGTTTTGCTCGTCATGAATTTGGCGAAAGCCGGCCGCCGCGTGCGAGGCGTTCCAGGTTTTTCGAAGCTCTCCCGACGCGAGGACTTCCACTTCGACCTTGTAGGGGCGTGGGCGACGGGCTCCTTCTTCCTTGGTTTGGGCAATTGCCGCATTGATTTCCGGACGCGCGATCTCGCAGCGCTCGATCGCGATTACCTCATGGCTCCTCGGCGCATAGAACCCGATGCGATCCTTGAAACCTCGGAGCTGGATGCGATTTCGGTATTCCCAGATTTTCTCGGCCGGCAGCTCGTCGAAACTGGCGGGGAGCTCGACCTGGGTCCGCTGAAGAGCGTGTCGGACTCCCGCGGCTTTGGTCCTCCACTGGATCTCGTAAGGAATGTGCTGCCACTGGCAGCCGCCACATCGGCCGAATGCCGGGCAAGGGGTCGCTTGCCTGATCGCGGAGGGCCGAAGGATCTCGAGAAGCTCGCCTTGTGCGTATCGCTTCTCTCCTTCGAGGACGCGCACGCGAAGCTGGTCTCCCGGGGCCGAGTAAGGCACGAACACCACGCGGCCATCCGGGTCGCGAGCCACACCGGCGCCTCCGCGTGAAAGGTCAGTGATCTCGAGCGTGAGAATTTCTCCGTCGTCTGGTGACCGGGATTTTGGGAACCGCTTCTTGCGCACCCATCCCTTATGGAGAGTCCGCATTGAAAAATCAATCCAGATTCGCTCTCGGCTGATGCACGAGTTGGTGATGTCCTCGGCAAAGCAGCAGCAGATTGTCGGGCGAATCCGTGCCTCCAATCGATCTTGGTTTGATGTGATGGATGTCCAGATAACGACGTTCCGGGCACCGAATCCGGGAAGCCTGCCCCGGGACAAGTGAATCAAGGTTCTTCGCTGAAGATAGAATTCAAGAAGCTCGAAGAGAGTTTCTTCGAGGGAAGCGTTCTTTCCGCGGCTCTGGGAAACCAGGTCTTGAGCTCGTTCGAGCTTTCGACGAACTATCTTCCGATAGGCTCATTGTCAGTTTCGATCTCTGATTCGAAATAGGAACCAACCGATCGCGGACAGCTCGCTCCGGATATTCGCTCGCGATCTCTGGTTAGAGCTCTCTTTTTGAAAAGGATTCTGCTTTTGCCAGCCATTCTTTTTGGTTGTCTGGCTTCAGGACGGGCGCGATCAGCCGCGCATTGGTGATGAAAATCTCCTGATTCTTGATCTTTTCCCGTAGGACCGGGATCTCCAGGCTTTTTCTGGCCAACATGATCAGGGTGTAAGCGGTGCTTTCGGTCAGGAACAGTTTCCGTGTCGCATAATCAAAGAGGGACTTGCAGCCGAAATCGCGATAGGCGCGCTTTTGATCGATGAGACCCAAAACCTCGATCAGATCCTTTTCTGAGTTGAGGTAGGAATTGGCGGCACGAACCGCCCTTTCATGAAGAGCGTGAAAACGGGAGAGTATCAATATGATTGAGTCTTATCATGCTGATTTTCGAAGCTCAGGCTTGGCCGTTGAGGCGAAATGCGCCTCGTGGAAAGGAAAAATTTCAAAATCAGGCTGGATATCATTTGGAAGGCGAATCGGAGCGTTTCGTGAAGCGACGGACGGCGAGAGTGGGATTTTGAAATTGGGGTATCCGAAATCCGTCAATAGAAAGTTTTCGGGAGCTGTTGATTTCTAGTGCTGGCGAGGATCATTCGAGTTACTTCGATTCGCGATTTTCTCGCACTCATCGCCGCATGGAATTCATCTCCCGATCTCATGGCTGTGAACCTGTCCCGGGACAGGTTCACCAGCTCGATCCCAAATAAGACTCCTGGCCTCGTTCCTCCGTGCGCCACGTGCTTGCTTCGGTCCCGGCACCTGCCCCGGGCCTCAACGTACCTTCCTCGCTCAAAGGCATTCGCCATCAGCCCTGAGATTAACGCGCCGGATTAAGATTACCTGAGAGGGTTCAGCCGACCCCGGAAGCCACCCCTAGAAAGTATCCCGAAACACGATGCGAGGCCCCCACGGAGGAAGCGGCCCCACGACGGATAGACCCAGACAGAGGGTCCGTCGCCATGAGTCCACCCCCCACTGCCTCGCACGGAGACTGGTGCCGCTGAGCCATGCAGCCTGGCGCTTTTGGCATCGCCTCTCGGGCCAGAATTCCCCTTCCCGCCACCACATGCCCGTTGCTCTGGCGGGTCCTCATCTGCTAACTTCGCCGAAATTATCCATGTCAAAAAATATTCGTAATTTCTGCATCATTGCGCACATCGACCATGGCAAATCCACTCTCGCCGACCGCATTCTGGAACGCACCGGAACGGTGACCGCCCGCGAGATGGAACAGCAGTTCCTGGACAGCATGGATCTGGAACGGGAGAGAGGCATCACGATCAAAGCGCAGAGCGTGCGTCTCAAGTACAAAGCGAAGGACGGACAGGATTACATCCTGAACCTGATTGATACGCCCGGGCACGTCGACTTCACCTACGAGGTTTCTCGCTCCCTGGCCGCTTGCGAAGGCGCGATCCTGGTGGTCGACGCCTCCCAAGGAGTCGAAGCTCAGACGCTCGCCAATGTCTTCATGGCGCTCGAGAGCAATCTCGAGGTTTTTCCGGTCGTAAACAAGATCGACCTTCCTTCGGCCGACCCGGATCGGGTGCTGAAAGAAATCGATGAAACGATCGGCTTGGTCGACACGAGCCGCGCGGTTTTGGCGAGCGCCAAAGCGGGGATCGGTATCGACGAGATCCTCGAGGCCGTCGTGAAGTACTTTCCTCCTCCGATGGATGCGGACGACAAGCCGTTGCGCGCGATGATCTACGATAGCTGGTTCGACCCGTACCAAGGCGTCGTCGCGCTCTGCCGAGTGATCGAAGGCCGGATGAAGAAGGGCACGAAGATCCGCCTCTACCACGTCGGCAAGGAGTTCGAAGTGCAGCGCGTGGGGGTTTTCTCGCCCAAGTTCACGGACGTTGCGGAGCTTGCGAGCGGGGAAGTCGGCGCGATCGTCACTGGCATCAAGGATGTTCGCGATATGAAAGTCGGTGACACCGTCATGGACGCGAACAATCTGGCTGCTGAGCCGCTGGCAGGGTTCAAGGAGGCCAAGCCGATGGTTTTCTGCGGCGTCTATCCGATCGACGCCGACGAGTACAACGATCTCAAGGAGGCTCTCGAAAAGCTCCGCCTCAACGACGCGGCGATCACCTTCGAGCCCGAGCCCTCGACTGCGCTGGGGTTCGGGTTTCGCTGCGGCTTCCTGGGACTGGTGCAGATGGACGTCGTTCAGGAGCGCCTGGAGCGCGAGTACAACCTGAATCTGATCACGACGGCTCCATCCGTGGTTTACAAAGTGACCAAGACCGATGGCGAGGAGCTTTGGGTCGACAATCCGGCTAAGCTCCCTGAGCTCACGAAAATCGAGAAGATCGAAGAGCCTTTCATTAAGCTGACCGTGCACCTACCCTCGGAATACGTGGGCGCGGTGATGGCGCTTTTGAACGACCGGCGCGGAATCCAGCAGAAGATGGATTACATGACCGCCGAGCGCGTGACGTTGATCTACGATATGCCGCTCAACGAGATGGTCTTCGATTTCTTCGATCGGCTCAAAAGCATTACGCGGGGCTATGCCTCGATGGACTACGAGCTGTCCGATTATCGTCCTTCGGATCTAGTGAAGCTCGATATCCTGGTGAACGGCGATCCTGTCGACGCGCTTTCGCTGATCATTCATCGCGACAAGTCGGCTCATCGCGGGCGCGAGCTCGTGAAGAAGATGAAGGAGCTGATCGATCGCCAGATGTACGAAGTGGTGATCCAGGCCGCCATTGGTTCGAAGATTATCGCGCGCGAAACGCTCTCGGCGCTTCGCAAGAAGGTGACGGCGAAGTGCTATGGAGGCGATATCAGCCGTAAGCGGAAGCTTCTGGAGAAGCAGAAAGAGGGCAAGAAGCGAATGAAGCAGATTGGGTCGGTCGAAATCCCCCAAGAGGCTTTTCTCGCTGTATTGAAGGTGGACTAGAGGGATGGGAGAAGGCGCGAAAGCCAACTCATCGCGAAACGATCTGAGAGATTACGGGATCGCGATCCTCCTGGCAGTGATCGTGGCTTTGCTGATCCGTTTTTTTCTCATCGAGGCGTACCGGATCCCGAGCTCTTCGATGCGACCCACTCTCGAGGCTGGAGACACGATTTTCGTGGCCAAATGGCCTTTTGGACTTCGCTGGCCGTGGAGCGATATCGCGTTCATCCAAGGGCGATCGCCCAGGCGAGGCGAAGTCGTCATCTTCTCGCCGCCATGGGACTCCAAGCGCGATTTCGTGAAGCGCGTTCTCGCTATCGCCGGCGATACGGTGGAGATCCGGCAAGGCAGGCTTCATCTCAACGGAGAGGACATGTCGTCGAGCAGCGATGCCCACGCGCTTTGCGGTGAGGAGAAACTCGAAGGTAAGACCTTCGGCGTCTGCTGGGAGCCGCCAGTGCTCGAGGATTTTGGGCCGAGAAAAGTCCCCGAAGGCGCGGTCTTCGTCTTGGGGGATCTGCGCTCGCAGTCGCTCGAGACCGAACAACGCGGCGGCTGGGGGTTCATCCCGGTGTCCTCGCTCAAAGCGCGGGCGCTCTGGATCTGGCTTTCAGTCGAGCCTTCGGCTCGGGGCCGTTCCGCCTGGTTTTCGAGAATTCGATTTGAGCGCATGCTCAGGGGGATCCAATGAAAATCGATCATTTGCTATCCGCCGCCGAGATGTCGGTCGAGCAGATTCGCTACCTTCTCGCCGTGGCGCGAGCCTTCAGGACCCCGGCCGACCGTGGCGAGCCCATCCCTCTTTTGCAGGGCAAAACCGTCGTGAACCTGTTCTTCGAGAGCTCCACCCGCACGCGGAGCTCTTTCGAGGTGGCCACTCGCAAGCTGAGCGGGGGTACGTTGAATTTCGCCGCGGCGACCTCCAGCGTGAACAAAGGGGAAACCCTGATCGATACGGCTCGAAACATCGTTGCCATGCGTCCGCACTGCATGGTGGTGCGCCACTCGTCTGCTGGGAGCCCGGACTTTCTGGCCAAGCGGGTGGGGATTCCGGTCATCAACGCGGGCGACGGATTCCATGAGCATCCGACCCAGGGCCTGCTTGACGTGTTCACGATCGAGGAGAAGCTGGGAGACGTCAAAGGGAAGCGAGTGGTGATTTTGGGGGATATCGCCCACAGCCGTGTAGCCCGATCCAATATCCACATCCTCAGGAAACTGGGAGCCTCTGTCGCCGTGTGTGCTCCTCCCACCCTTCTCCCTCCGAAGCCGGAAGTGCTGGGAGTCGAGTACGACTACCGGCCTGAGAACCTATTGAAGGACGCGGATGTGGTCATGGCGCTTCGGATCCAGTTGGAGAGGCAGAACAGGATGCAGCTCCCCTCGATCGGCGAGTACTCGAAGTTTTGGGGGTTGAACCTGGAGCGAGCGCGGCTTTTGAAGAAGGATGCGATCATCTTGCATCCAGGGCCCATCAACCGGGGAGTGGAACTGGATCCCGAGGTGGCCGACGGTCCCCGCTCCGTGATCCTGGATCAAGTGTTCAACGGAGTCTTGGTGAGAATGGCGGTTCTGGCCGCGGTCTGCGAGCCTGAGCTCCTTTCGGATTGGCTGAAAAAGGGAGGGCATCGTGTCTAAGCAAACCATTCTGATCCAAGGAGGTCGAGTGATCGATCCCTCCCAAAATCATGACGCCTTGGCGGATGTCCTGATCGAGGACGGAAAGATCTCGGCCATCGATGCTCCGGGAAAGATTCCCTCCTCGCGTGCGGCCCGAGTAATCGATGCCAAGGATCGCTGGGTCTTGCCGGGCCTGATCGATGTCCACGTGCATCTTCGCGAGCCTGGCCTCGAGTACAAGGAAACCATTGAGACCGGGACGCGCGCCGCGGTGGCAGGCGGGTTCACCAGCGTAGCCTGCATGGCCAATACCCAGCCCGTGAACGACAACCCCTACGTGACGGCGCTCATTCGCGAGAAAGCCCGCTCGGCGGCGGCTTGCCGGGTCTTCATCGTCGGAGCGGTCAGTAAAGGCCTCAAGGGCGAGGAGCTGGCGGAAATCGGGGGTATGGTCACCGAAGGCGCGCGCGCTTTGAGCGACGACGGTATGCCGGTGATGAATTCCTATCTCATGCGTAAGGCGATGGATTACGCCAAGACTTTCGATGTGCCCGTCATCAGCCACGCAGAGGACTGGAATCTGGTGGGTCAAGGCGTGATGAACGAGGGCCCGCTCTCAAATGAGCTCGGCTTGCGGGGTAATCCGGCCGCCGCCGAGGAGATCATGGTGGCGCGCGAGATCGCGCTCTGTCGCCTGACCCGCTCGCGGATCCATATCGCTCATCTGTCGACTGAGGTCGGAATCGAGCATGTCAGGCGCGCCAAGGACGCGGGCCTTCCCGTGACGGCCGAAGCGACTCCCCATCACCTGAGTTTGGATGAGGAGCATGTGCGGGGCTACGACACGAATTTCAAGATGGCCCCTCCGCTGCGCTCGGAACGCGACGTCGAAGCCTTGCAAAAGGCGGTCGCCGACGGGACCGTGGATATGATCGCCACCGATCACGCCCCACATGGACTGGTGGACAAGGCACTCGAGTTCGATCAAGCGGCCAATGGCATCATTGGGCTTCAGACCGCCGTGCCGGTGACGCTGCAGCTGGTCCATGACGGCATTGTCTCGCCTTCGCGTTGGGTGGATTCCCTCACGCGAAAGCCGGCTCAGCTGATGGGCACCGATTATGGGACTTTACGCGTGGGCAAGGAAGCGGATATCACGATTCTGGATCCCGCTCTGAAATGGCGGCTCACCGAAGACGACATCCTTTCGAAGAGCCGCAATTCCCCATATCTGGGATGGGAATTCAAGGGCCGGGTCGTGGCTACCTTGGTGGGCGGTCACCTTGCTTGGGAGGTAGGGCGATGAGCAGGCATGAAGAGAATCGAATCGAAGGTGTTCTCGTCCTTGAGGACCATGAGCTTCCCGAGGGCCGGGAGTTCCCGGGTTACCTTTTCGGGGCGCCGGTGTCGGCGGAGCTGCTCCGACGCGGGGAGGATCGCGGTTACGGCGAGGTCGTCTTCAATACTTCGATGACCGGTTACCAGGAGATCCTGACCGACCCCTCTTATTTCGGCCAGATCATCTGCATGACGGTGCCTCATGTGGGCAATACCGGAGTCAATGAGGAGGATCCCGAGAGCGGGAAGCCTTGGTGCGCCGGTTTTATCGTGCATGAGTTCAGCGATTCGCCTTCAAGCTGGCGATCCGAGGAATCGTTGGATGGGTATCTCAAGAAGCATGGGGTTCCTGGTCTCTACGACGTGGATACGCGAGCGTTGACTCGTCATCTTCGCAAGCTGGGCGTCGTTCGAGGCGTGATTCTCCCGAGGAGCGAACGGGCGCTGGCGCGCGAGCTCCTGGCCAAACTGCCCCCGTTCGAAGGCCGCGACCTGATCAGCGAGGTAACGACCCAGGAGCCTTATCGTTGGCCTCGAGGCGTAACGAAAGTCGAGTCCGAGAAAGCTCGCTTCAAAGTGGTCGCGCTGGATTTCGGCGTGAAGCGAAATATGCTGAGGATCCTGGAGAAGCTGGGATGCGCGGTGGAAGTGCTCCCGGCGAGCACCAAGGCGGAGGAGATCCTCGCGCGCGCTCCTGATGGGGTTTTCCTGTCGAACGGTCCGGGTGACCCGTCGGCGGCTCCCTATGCGACTGAGACAGTTCGTGATTTGGTGGGAAAAGTGCCGATCTTCGGTGTCTGCATGGGCCATCAGATCCTCTCGTTAGCCATGGGTGGAAAGACCTTTAAGCTGAAGTTCGGCCATCGAGGCGCCAACCAGCCGGTATACGACCGGACGGTAGAGAAGGTGGAGATCAGCTCCCAGAACCACGGGTACGCCGTAGACGCCGAATCCATGCCCCAGACGGTGGAGATCACGCATCTGAACTTGAACGACAAAACGGTCGCCGGCCTGCGCGTCAAGGATTCCGATGCTTTTTCGGTCCAATATCATCCTGAAGCTTGTCCGGGGCCTCATGATTCCCTAGAATTGTTCAACCGGTTCGTGGAGTCCATGCAGGCAAGACAGGGAACCAAGCAAGGGACAGGGTCGCATGTATCAGAAGTATCTTGAGCCGATCGTCGAAGAGTTCACAACGGGCGAATATTATCCCGAGGTCTACAACGCCAAGCAGGAGTACTTCGAAAAGGCCGGGGTGGTCTACGAGGATGACGCCGAGTTCGAGCAGCGGATGTGCATCTTCATGGACTGGTACATCTTCGATCGCGATCTTCCCGGCGTGGATCTTCCGCCGATCAAGTACTATTTTCGCAAGAACAAAGAGCGCTTTAGCAACGAGGAGCTGAATATCTACCGAGATTTCTGCTCAACGATCCATTCCATCTTCAGGATGAAGCGCTGGACTTGGAACAAGAAGGGCCTCGTTGTGACGGATCTGTTCTCGAACAAATCCCATACGGTGACGGATTCCGAGATCAACATGGGTTTCACCCGTGGGGATATCTTCGAAGCCAGGATCATCCCGTTCAAAGGCGGCTACGAATTCTCTCGAGGGTTCTGCTTCCATCCGGTCGAGATGGAGTCGTTCATCCTGGGCGAAATCAAGAAGGTGCGCTTCCAGGACAAGAGCCGTCAGACCAAGCTGATCCTGCAGCTCTCGTCGATGAAGCTGAAGCATATTCGCTTCAATCACATCGACATTGGACATATCTACACATTTGATTCGAAGTTCTGAGGAGTGATTCGAAGGTCCGGAGCCGCCCGAGCATTGACCGGTGCCTCGGCCTGGCGTCTCGTTCGGCCCAGAATCCAGGAAGAGTCTGTAGCGTTCTGCAATACTGTCTCAAAATGCCACAACATATTGTAATTTAAGTAAAAAACAAAAAACTCTCCTTGCCGCCCGGGGCTTGGCTCACCCAGACTTGGGTTCAAGGAGAATCATCCATGAAAAAAATGATCGTTGTGCTTACCGCTTTGTTCGCTTTCTCTGGTTTCGCAATTGCAGACGAACACCAGGATGCTGCTGCTGACGCTGCTCCTACCTCCAAGCATGCCGAAGTGGGCAAGGCTAGGCCTGGCAAGAAGATGGCGAAAATGAAGAAGAGGATGGCCAAGCCCAATGCCAATAAAAAGAACATGAAAAAGACTGAAGAAGCTCCAGTCACTGAAGAAACGACTACCCCTCAGGACGAAGCGACCTACTGATCGTTTCTGAGGAAGACGGCTCACGCCCCCGGCTCCGAAAGGATGTCCGGGGGCTTTGCTTTTAAATGGGCCTGGGCTGGGGTACTCTGGGATTTGAATGTTCGCTCCCAGGAAGATTCTCATCATCAAGTTTCGGGCAATGGGCGACACGATATTGATGACGGCTCCCCTAGCCGAGCTGAAGCGCGCTTACCCTCATGCCGAGATTCAAGCGGCCGTACTCACCCCATGGGCGCCGCTTCTAGAGCATCACCCGGCTCTCAGCCGGATCTGGAAATATGACCGGCATGCGGACCGCGCTTCCAGGGCCAAGGCCATCGCGCGCCTGGCTCTCAAGCTTCGTCGTGAGAAGTTCGATTGCGTGGTCAATTTCCATGCGAGCCCTTCGAGCGCTACTCTGGCGTTCGCGACGGGCGCGCGGGTGCGTTCGATTCACTTTCACGGCCACAAGAGCAAGAACCGTTATTCGACCGTGGTCGTGCCGGGCAAAGGCACTTTGAAGCCGATCATCGAACGCGATATGGATGCCGTTCGGGCATTGGGAGTGGACGTACCGGTGGGGCGCCTCCCGACGCTCGAGCTTCGGGATTGGGAAATCGCCGAGGCTGCAGAACGGGCTTTCCTAATGAACCTGAAAGCTCCCCTCCTCGGAATTGGGATCGGAGCGAGCCGCCCGTCCAAGAGCTGGCCGGTTGAGCGGTACGCGACGCTGGCCGTGAATTGGGCTCGTACGACAGGGGGCAGCGCGCTCGCGTTCGCGGGATCCACGGAAATGGACCTCGCCAACGAGTTTCTCAAGCAGGTGAACGAGGCCCTGGTGGCCGCGGTACCTGAAATCGAAGAACGGCCCGCGTTGCGGGCGCGAATCGCCTGCGAAGCGGGATCTCCCATCCGCAAGGCTGCATCGATGATCAGCCGGTGCTCGGTTTTCGTGGGTAACGATTCAGGCCCACGTCACATGGCAGTGGCCTTGAAAGTGCCGACAGTCACGCTTTTCGGCCCTGAGGACCCGTTTGAGTGGCATCCCTATCCCAAGGATTTACACCCCTATCTTTTTGTGGAAGGATTGGCCTGCCGTAAAGACGCGATGCCCGGAATGCCGCCCTGGTGCGGGCTCGAGACCTGTCTGGAGGAGCAGCATCGATGCATGCGCCAGATCGGGATCGAGCAGGTCTTGTCCGAGTGCCGCATGGTCGCACGGTAACGGAACTTCATGAGTTTGCCGGTTTCAGCAGTCATTATCACGCGCAATGAAGAGCGCCATATCCAGCGTTGCCTGGCTTCCGTGAGCTGGGCGGACGAGATCGTGGTGGTAGATGCGGAGAGTACGGATCGTACGCCCGAAATCTGTCAACAAGCGGGGCAGAGCTGGTCGGGGAAGCTGCGATTCTTCAGCAAGCCATGGGCTGGATTCCGCGAGCAGCGAACCTTTGCGATGAATCACGCGAAGAACGACTGGATCCTGGTCATCGATGCGGACGAGGAGTGCACTCCCGAGCTGGCGGAGAAGATCCGTGAGCTCATGAGCAGGGCCGAAGGCCCGGATGCGCGAGCTTACAAAGTAAGGCGCGTGGAGTATTTCCTGGGCAAACCCATCCGCCATGGAATCTGGAACCCAAGCTATCAGGACAGGTTCTTTCACCGGTCAGGGGTGAAATACGTCAACGACATCCACGAGTATCCGATCTTCCCGACTCCTCCGCAGCAGATTCATGAACCTCTCCTGCACTCTCCGGATTTCGCGCCCGAGAGGTTCTTGGAAAAGATGAATAAGTACACCACCATCGAAGCCATCGACCGGGTTCGAAACGGGCAACGCACGAATTGGTTCAGGCTGCTTTTCGCGTTCCCGGCGATGTTCTACAAGAACTACTTCTACTATGGTGCATACAAGGACGGGTTCCACGGTTTCGTGATCTCTCTATTGGAAGGAGTTTCGCGCGTCGTCCGTCACGTGAAAATCTGGCAGTTCCAGAACGCTTCGCGGGAGATTCGACGATGAAGATCTCCGGGTTCACGCTGGTCAGGCATGGGACCAAGTTCGACTATCCTTACCTCGAGTCTTTGTCTTCGCTTGCGCCATTAGTCGACGAGCTGGTGGTCAATGTCGGGA
>CAYNDM010000051.1:8322-13100 GCA_964395265.1 uncultured Bacteriovoracaceae bacterium | reverse complement strand
ATACTAGGAACCTGAATACTTACCGTATGTTCGGGGTCCCCGGTGAAGGAGCTTTCGATGTTTTTCTTTGAGGATGAGTCGTTGCCTGAGGTCATGACTAGCCGGGTCCTCTTCTCATCTTGCTCATCGGTAAAGGGAGGGGGCGGCTTGATGCGCCTTTACAATTTCCTTTGTCCAATATGATTTGATACTTGCCCAAATTAATTCGGTGCGTTATGACTTGCTCTGTTCAGTTAGTTTAAAGAAAGACTAAAACTCTACGGAATTAGTAGTTGACGCACCGACTACAGCATGATACGCACTTACGAGGATTTGTGAGAGGGAAAGGGAGAAATTAAGCCATGCGTTTGACATCTAAGGGACGATACGCGGTCCGAGCCATTCTAGATCTGACCTTCAATTCCAACGGACGACCTGTTCGCCTTCAGGAAATTTCTGAGCGTCAAAAAATTTCGCTGCACTACCTGGAGCAGCTTTTCCGTCGCCTTCGTAAAGGCACCGTGGTGAAGAGCGTTCGCGGCCCAGGGGGCGGCTATGTTCTTTCCCGTTCGATGGACGAGATCTCCATCAAGGACGTTCTGGTAAGCGTCGGGGAAAATATCAACCCAGCGCGCGACCTCGTTGGATCTTCGGACGTGAAGAGCGACACGGTCGAGTTCATTCTGACCAAGACTTACTTCGAGAACCTCGGTCTTATCATGCAGGAGTACCTCACCACGACCTCCGTGGGTGACCTGATCCGCAAAGCGCGTGGAACGCAGGAGCTGCCCAAGGCTGCTTCAAGCGTCCTCGATGCCACTGGGTTTCAGATTCCTGCAGCGCAGTTGAATGCCGGTAAGACCCGCGATCTATCTTGACGCTAATGCCGGAGCTCCTCTTCATCCGCGTGCGGTTGAGGCGCTTCGGTCTGTTCTTTTTGACGAGCTGGCGGAGCGTTCTCCCTTAATCCCAAATCCTTCGAGTATCCACAGCCATGGGCGCAAAGCAAAGCGTCTCATGGCTGTGGCCCGTGAAAGCATCGCGGCTTCGCTTGGTTCGAAAACCGATCCCGAACAATTCATCCTCACCTCGTCCGGATCAGAGGCCAACCAGCTCGCGGTCAGGTCGATCATCTTAGATCAATTGAAAAAAGGCCGAAAGGCTCATTGGATCACCACTCCCGTGGAGCACGATTCGAACCTGAAGCTCATCGAGTGGGTGAGCGCTCAGGGGGGGATGGTGAGCCTTCTGCCAGTCGATTCTGACGGGCGCCCTCAGTCGCAGGCGCTGGAAGCCATGCTGCGGCCCGAGACCGCGCTCGTGAGCGTGGTGTGGGTGAACAACGAGACAGGCGTGATCAGCGATTTGGCTCCGATCAGCGCCCTTCTCAGAGATCGAGGAATTCGGCTTCACGTCGATGCCGCCCAAGCCTGGGGCAAGCTTCCTTTGGACGCGGAAACACTGGGCGCCGATCTGATCGCCCTTTCGGGGCATAAGATCGGAGGCTTGGCAGGCACTGGCGCCCTTTGGGTAGGACGAGGGGTGCCGATCGAGGCATCGATTCCAGGCAAACAGGAGAAGGGCCGCCGTGGGGGAACCGAGAATCTTCTAGGGGCGATCTCCATGGGAGCCGCGGCTGCTGCCATCGACCCGTTGGCCTACGCTCAGGAGCTTGCGCCGCTGAGGGAGCGACTGGAGTCCTTGATCGTTTCGCGAATTGACGGCACGAGAGTCAACGGATGGGGCGCTCCGCGAGTGGCCAACACGACAAACCTCAGTTTCGATGGAGTCGAAGGAGAGAGCCTGGTTATGGCCTTGGACCTAGCGGGCTTTTCCGTCAGCTCGGGCTCTGCCTGCTCGAGCGGCGTTTTGGAGCCGTCTCACGTCCTTCTGGCGATGGGGAGAAGCAAAGCGCAGGCAATGGCCGCGGTCCGCGTGTCGCTTTCGCGTGGGGAGTCCTGGGAAAATCTCGAAGGATTTGTTATGGCTCTGGAAAAGATCGTCAACCGCGTAAGAAATGCCAAGCGGGAGTAGTACCGTGAATCCTTCGACCGACACAACTCGCTTTCCTGTCGCTGACCCATCCCAGCACCGGGTGCTCGTCGCTATGAGCGGAGGCGTGGACAGCTCTGTGACCGCCGCGCTTCTGAAGAATCAGGGCTTCGAGGTCGTGGGCGTCCATATGCAGCTTTGGGATCATGGCCAGTCGAACCTGGAGCGCTTTTCGGGGCGCTGTTGCTCGCTGATCGATTCGAATGACGCTCGCAGAGTTTGCGACAAGCTGGATATCCCCTATTACGTGATCGACGCTCAGGACGTATTTCAGGACAAGGTGGTCGATTATTTCGTTCACGAGTACATGCAGCAGAGGACGCCCAATCCATGCGTCCAGTGCAACAATCAGATCAAATTCAACTACCTCTTTCAAAAGGCTGACGAGCTGGGCTGCGATTTCGTCGCCACGGGCCACTACACTCAGGTGATTCGCGATGCCACTACCGGCTTGGCGGGCTTGTACAAGGCGGTCGACCCTCAAAAGGATCAAAGCTATTTCCTTTTCGGCCTCACGCAAAAGGCGCTTCAACGCACGCTGATGCCACTGGGTGGAATGACCAAGATGGCGGTGCGAAAGCTTGCCGAGGAGTTCGGCTTAGTCAACGCCAAGAAGCCTGACAGCCAGGAGATCTGTTTTATCGGCAGCGAAGGCTATAAGGGATTCATCGAGCAGCGGGTGCCTCTCACTCTCCGTCCGAAGGGCGTGATCAGGACCGTGGACGGACAGGTGGTGGGAGAACATGACGGATTGCACCGCTACACGATCGGGCAGCGCAAAGGTCTTCAGATCACCGCCAAGGACCCAGACCAGTACTTCGTGGTCGGCTACGAGCTGTCCACTCAAACGCTGATCATCGGACCTGAGTCTCGGTTATTCCATACGGCCCTGACTGCTGGGAACGTGAACTGGATGAAGCCGATTGATCGCTTGCGCGGACTTCGCTGCAGTGCCCGGATTCGATCACGACACGAAGAGGCCCCCTGCCTGGTCACGCATTTCGAGAACGATACGATCCACGTCGAGTTCGAGCAGGCGCAGCGGGCGATCACTCCTGGTCAGGCCATCGTCTTCTATGACGGCCCCGAAGTGCTGGGCGGCGGCTTCATCGATCAAGTGGGTACTCAGTAGAGAGGGGCGTTCCGTGTCAGACCGAAGCCCGCCCAAGTATCTGGTCAAGACGCTTGGCTGCAAAGCCAACCTCTATGACAGTCAGCTCATCGAGGCCGAACTTCAAAAGCGCGGTTGGGTGCCTGCGAGCGATGCCGACGCCTCGAACGCCGAACTTTGCATTGTCAATAGCTGCACGGTCACGGACGAGGCAGATCGACAAAGCCGAAAAATGGCGACTCGCGTGAGCAAGCTCAATCCTTCGGCCAAGGTCGTGTTCACTGGCTGCGGCGCGGAGGTCGATCCGGAGAAGCTCAAGTCGGCGCCTGGCGTGCACTTCGTGGTTGGAAACCAGGATAAACCCCGCTTGCTCGAGCTGGTCCTGAACGCCCTCGAAGCCGATATTCCGTCCGATGCCCAGGGCGAAGGCGGAAGGGTGCTTGGAAGAGTGGAGGGTTATCAGCAGATGAGCTCGCGCCACCCGATGGATCGCGAATGGCCCGTTCCGGAAGTCTCGTTTTTCACTCCGCGGCCCTCGGTCGAGGGCGAAACAGGCAGGACTCGGGCGTTTTTGAAGGTCCAGGACGGCTGTAACTCGTTCTGCACGTATTGCATCATCCCTTACGGTCGGGGCCCCTCCCGAAGTCTTCGAATCCCTGAGATCGTAGGGCAGGTTCGCCAACTGGTTGAGCAGGGCACCCGGGAGGTCGTGATCACCGGAGTGAATATCGGCGACTACGGGGCGGACTGGGCTCCAGGCCCGCGGCATGCCGAGCTCTTCGCGGCGATCCTAGCCGAGACCTCGATCGAAAGGCTCCGCGTGAGCTCTTTGGATCCTACGGAGATCACGCCAGAGATCACCCAACTCATGGCTCGAGAGCCCAGGTTCTGCCCGCATTTTCACGTTTCGCTTCAAAGTCCCAGCGCCGGGGTTCTCAAGCTCATGAAGCGAAAATACTCTGTCGAGCACGTAGAAGAGTGCTTGCATCGGATCGCGAGCCTGCCGGCGCCGGTGGGCGGGGTATTCGTGGGAATGGACCTGATCACCGGGTTCCCAGGCGAGACGTCGGATGAGTTCGATGAAACCGTGAAGGCGCTGGAGCGACTTCCATGGAGCAGGCTTCACGTCTTCCCCTATAGCGAGCGGACGGGGACTCCTGCCACCCGGTTACCCCAGGTGGTTCCCCAGGCGGAACGAGTGCGCCGGGCGCGCGTGCTCCGCGAGTTGAGCATGAAGCGGCTTCATGGGATTTATTCCGAAGCATTGCTCGCTTGCCGGAGGCAGGAGTCGCTCTTGGAGCGCGTCTTGCTCGAGGGCAACGTTACGGGCCCGGACGGAAAAAAAGACTGGCTAGCAGGCTATACGCCCAATTATCTGCGCGTCTTGGTCCCCGCTTACGGGTTTAGCCCGAATGAGATCGTTTCTCTGCGTCCCATCGGCGTAGCGACGGATGCCGCAGCCGGGGACTGCTCTTTTATCACTGAGGCCAGTACGAGAGCTTGAATCTCGCGAGCGCCGTCGTCTTCGGTTGTTCAGTTAGAGCTTCTCCACCACCGGGTCACCTGGTTGTTCGAGCGAACGAGCTCAGCCCTTTCGACATCGACATTCACGTTGACCGAGTAGATCCCGTCACGG
>CAYNDM010000051.1:4637-8312 GCA_964395265.1 uncultured Bacteriovoracaceae bacterium | reverse complement strand
AGGGGAGAGGCTTGGCTGGCGCAAGGTCGGCGTAGCTGGGGTGATGAGTCGTATCGGTGAGGTTTTGGTCATATCGCAGCGACACTTGCGTGCCTTCGCGCGAAGGCGTGGCTCCGGAGTTGCGGATCCGGACGCGAACACTGCCACGCATGACACCCCCCTCGTACCGAGGAGACAGGATCGTAATGTCGTGCTGAAACAGCCCCAGATCCGCGGGTTTGCTGCGAATCCGGTTCCCCACCGGGACCTGCTCGGGACGGAGTGTGCCGAGTCGCCCCAAATAGCTCGAAAGGACACGCCACTCCTCGATACCAGTATCCACGACGTTCGAAATAGGAAGGACCCCGCGTACCCTCGAGTTGATGAACTCGATCGCAAGCAGGACCCCGTCGCTAGCAGCGATGCGGTACCGCTTGCGCGAATCCAGGGGTTCTTCCCCGATCCTGACCTCTTCGAGCACTCCGCCTAGAATGTCCGCCTGCTCAGACAGAAACGCCTCTCCAGGCTCCCATCCCAGAGGCCTGAATGCCGGGGAATGAAAGGAGGTCAGGATGGGATTATAGACCACCGTCATGCCCGAGACGCTAATGGGGCCGCTATCCGCGAGATTGAATCGCCCCACCGACGAAAAGCCAAACATCAGGCTTAAAGCCCGCTTGAGGACGCGTCCACTCATCTCGAAGGTCTTCAGAGTCCAGGTCTTCGCTGTGACAGGGTTATAGGTCTGAGGGAGGGCGTTCCAAAGATCGGCCGAACGCAGTTGCCCTGGATAGACCTCTCCTGAGATGTAGTTCACCTGGGTCATTGCGAGATCCGCTTCGACCGATTGGAGATAGGAATCTGTGACCAGATTCCCCATCAGATTCTCCGCCCCCTGGCGATCCACATGCATCGTGGAATCCGCGACGTGGTCGCTGAACATCGGTTCCCCGAACTGGTTCTCGATCTGACGCTCCATGTCGGCGATGGACGCAAGGATCGGAGCTGATTCCTCGATCGTGTGGTCCATTTGAATGAGCTCGTAGTGATCCAACTGCAAAGTGCCTAGACCCAAAGCGCTGGCCTCCGCCAGCGACCGAAGAGTCAGCTGCACTTTTCCCAGGTATTGGCCCCAGCTCCCGGATTCGACGATCCAAGCATCGGGACGCCCTCTGCGCTTGACGACCACCGGTTCCACGAGCTTCACGTGATCATGGGCGCCGATGACCAGGTCCAGGTCAGATGCCTTCTTCAGGATCTTTTCGTTGCGTGAGATCGAATTATGCGAGATCGCGATCACTACGTCGGCAAGTCCCTTTTTCTTCAGTTTCCGCGCCAGATCCGCGGCGATGTCCTCGGGATCCTTGATTTTGACAGGCTCGAAGAAGCGATCATAGATCTTCTCGTCGGTGACCAGTCCGACAAACGCGACTCGAACGCCCTGAACCTCGCGGATGACGTAGGATGGAATCGCTGTTTTGAATTCTTCTGCGCGAGAGTACCGCTTCAGATCGAGATTCGCGGCGACTAGTTCGAGACGCGCGTTTGAGGCCCGATAGGCGTCCAAGAGAGTATCCGGTCCGTTGATCCAATCATGGTTACCGACGACGGCGACATCATAGCCCACCTGATCCATCATTCGCAGAATTGCGGCACCTGCCTGAAGCGTGTAGTAGATATGCCCTTCAGACCAGTCGCCGCCATCCACCAGGAGCGTTTCAGGGGATTGAGTGCGAATCCGATCCACCATTGTCTTGATGCGTGCCAGTCCGCCCAGGCCCAAAGGGGTGGGTTCTTTCCGAAAGTGAGAATGAAGATCGTTTGTATGGAGAAGGGTCAACTGAACGGGTTGATTCGCGTAAGCATTGTTTAGAGCTACGAGTCCCAGTGCCCCTAGAATTAGCCAGGCCCCCTTTAAAACTCCCCTAGAGTCTCTCATTGTCAGACCTCCAACCGGACGGATAAACGGGGATGACGATACTCAAGGGACGTAAGAAGGCCAATAGCCGCTTGAAGAAAAATCGCAGTAAAGAAGAGCTGCAGTTTGTTGACAAGAAAAGGCGAGTATTGTAAATCCTTTGCGGGACGTAGTTGACGATGAGTTTGGAACGTTTACAGCAGCGACTTGGCTACACTTTCGGCGATAGGGCCGTGCTCCTCCAGTCCATGACCCATACTTCTTACGGGCATGAATTCCTCCACAGCAAACCGCTTGCGCTACGAGACAACGAGCGGCTCGAATTCCTGGGTGATGCGATCTTGGATGTGATTGTTTCGGATATCCTCCTCTAGGCATTCCCTCATGCGAACGAAGGCCAGCTCTCGAAAATGCGCGCGGCAGTCGTCAACGAGAGGACCCTGGCCGCGCTTGCCGAAAGCATCGGCCTGCAGGACTGCGTTCGTCTGGGCAAAGGCGAGGCGCAAACAGGGGGTCATCTCAAACCCTCGATCCTTTCGAGCACGTTCGAGGCACTCATCGCGGCCATCTACCTGGATGGAGGATTCAACGCCGTCTATCCAGTCGTTCGGCATCTATTCGCTCCGATGTTCACGGAAGAGCGGGATTTGATGTCCTTCTACGACCACAAAACCCAGCTTCAGGAGATCGTCCAGGCCCGCTGGAAGGTCACGCCGACTTATCACCTGATCCAAACCCAGGGGCCGGATCACGCCAAGACGTTCGAGGTCGAAGTCCGCATGAACGGCAAGTCACTGGCTACGGCGAGCGGCTCTTCGAAAAAAGAAGCCGAGCAGAATGCGGCGAAGGCTGCTATTCAGTCGGTAGACTTATGAAAAGGAAGGTCGGCTTCGTCGCTATCGCCGGGCGCCCGAACGCGGGGAAGTCCACGCTCCTCAATCAGATTCTTGGTGCAAAGGTCTCGATCGTCACTCCCAAGGCTCAAACCACGCGTGAACGGGTTTTGGGCATTTTAACTGAAAAACAGGGGCAGATCGTCTTTATCGACACTCCTGGTGTCCATCGCGCCAAAGAAGGCGGGATCAACGCCTACATGATGAGCGAGGTGCGCGGGGCGCTCGAGGCTCCATCGGCTGTCTGGTACCTCGTCGACCCCCATTCGAAAATCCAGCACGAGCTTCCAGTCCTGGATCTCCTCAAGGCAGCCAAGGTGCCCGTCTTCGTCCTCTTCAATAAAACCGATCTGAAAACCCCCGCTACGCGTCCGGCGGCTCTTCATGCTTTCGAAGAGCAGATCCGATTGGCCGCCAAGGAGCGAGGCATTCCGATCCATCAGGTAATCCAGATCTCGGCGGCCAAGAACAAACGGCTGAAGGATTTATTGAAGGAAGCCTGGGAAGTCCTGGAGACCGGCGAGCTCTATTATCCCGATGAAGAGCAGCTTTCTGATCGACCCGCGCGATTCTTCGTCGCCGAGAAGATCCGGGAACAGCTTTATTTATGCCTGGGCCAGGAGCTGCCTTACTCCTGCGCCGTTTCGATCGAGAAGTTCGACGAGAGCGCGAAACCGGTTCGGATTGAAGCTGTTATTTATGTGGAGCGCGAGTCCCAGAAGGGCATCGTGATCGGCAAGGGAGCCGGCAAGATCAAAGAGATCGGGCAGGCCGCCCGGAAGGAAATCGAGGACTTTCTGGGGATCCGGGTCTTTTTAGGGCTCAAGGTGAAAGTCCTGAAAGATTGGACAAAGGAAGCAGAAACCCTCAAGAAAATGGGGTATA
>CAYNDM010000051.1:0-4627 GCA_964395265.1 uncultured Bacteriovoracaceae bacterium | reverse complement strand
ACAAGAAAAAGAAGAGCGCACGAGCCAATCCCCAAGACTCGTCATTATCGGCCGGCCCAATGTCGGCAAAAGCACCTTGTTCAATCGCCTGCTTGGGCGCCGCCGGGCGCTTGTGCACGATCTTCCCGGTGTGACCCGCGATCGCTTGGAGGAGCCGGCACAATGGTACGTGCGGGCTCAGCCGTTCTCGATCCGGCTTGTCGACACCGGAGGGCTCGGAGGCGAGACCTTTTCGGAGGAAATCGCGCGACAAGTGACCACCGCGATCTCTCAGGCCGATATCGTTATCGTCCTATTCGACGGCCAAACCGGACTCACGGCCCCTGACCAGGCCGTGGTCCAGCAGGTTAAACGCTCAGGCCTCGATAAGAAGATCCCGGTCATCGGAGTGGTGAACAAGGCGGACGAGGATCAGCACGAGCAGATGGTGAACGATTTCTTCGCTACCGGACTCGATCCGATCATCGTGGTCTCGGCCGAGCACTCGCGGGGGATCGACGAGCTCAAGGAGATGGTCTACGACCTGCTCCCAGAGGAGGTCAAAAGCCAGAGCGAACCAGACGAGGAGGAGCAGGGTGCTCCCAGGATCGCGATCGTCGGCCGACCGAACGTGGGCAAGAGCACTCTGGTGAACGCGCTTCTGAAAGAAGAGCGCATGATCACAAGTCCCATGGCCGGCACTACGGTCGATGCGGTGGATTCTTATGTCGAACTCAACGGAAAACCCTTCGTTCTCGTAGATACTGCGGGCATACGCCGCAAGAGCAAGACGGAGAAGGGAGTGGAGGTCCTCTCCGTCGTCCAGGCACGCAAGGCGCTTGAGCGCTGTCACGTCGCCATTCTACTATTGGACGGCGAAGGCGGAACGACCGATCAAGACGAGAAGATCGGGAGCCTGATCGAGGAAGTGGGCTGCGGGGTGATCCTGGCCGTGAACAAATGGGATACTCAGCGCCGCAACAAGGACTTCAGCCGTGAGCAAGCGGCCGAGATCATCCGCGAGAAGTTCGCGTACCTGAGATATGCACCATTGATGTTCCTGAGCGCCAAGGAGCGCAAAGGGTTTGAAGGACTGGGCGATCTGGCCGAGGAGATCCTTCGCCAGCGCCGGGTTAAAGTCAGCACTCACGAGTTTACCGAGTGGGTCCGGGCGCGCTCCGAGATCCATAACCCTAGCGGAGCGAAGTTCTACATGTGCCACCAGTCAGGGCGGCATCCACCGACTTTCGTTTGCCATGTCAACGACCCCAAGAAGATTCACTTCAGCCTCAAACGCCATTTACTCAATGGGATCCGTGAGGAGTGGGGGTTCATGGGCAACCCCATGCGCCTGCTCTTCGTGAAGGGCAAGAACATGAAGCGCTGAGGCGCCGCCAAGTCTACTAGGGTTTACCAGGTAAAGAGGAGCCCGCCCGTGATCGAGTAAAAGAAACCGCTCAGATCCGGCAGATCGGGGTCATTTCCGGCGAAACGGCCGGTGTTGGTGTCCTTGAAAGTGGCGTGATGGAATTTTCCTTCGACATAGAAATAGCTCTTCTTCGGACTGATCGGGAACTCAAGACCAGCGCCTAGCGTGAACCCGAAGCTTCCATCCTCGTCGGTTCCGCCATCATCAATCGTGGTTTCGGTCTTACTGAAGGAGCCCACTCCCAGAAGGACATAGGGGTTCGAGAAGCTGAGGGCAGCGGAGACGTTCTTCGTGTCGAAGTAATACTTCAAGTCGGCGCCAAGGCGTACCAAGGACACGTCTTTTCTCTCCTTCGGGTTCGCGGCCTCATAAAAGTGAGGCGCGCTCATCACGGCCAACGCCAAAGCGAAGTTGAAATCGAACCAGTAGTGGACCTTTAAGTCGATCGTAGGGGCGCCGCCCTGCCAGAGAGCGCCACGGTTACCTGATGCACCGTGAAACCCCGCCCCCAAGCTAATGCCGAAAAGCCGGCCATACTGAAAGAACCGCACTTCCTCGGCCTCGGTCTCCTCTTCATCCGTCTCGCCATAATTGGTGTACCCAGAGTTGGAGAAGTCGTCTTCTTCCGGCCTGAGCGAGCGATCGTCTTGAGGAGGAGTCTCCTGGGAGTACGCCTGGGGAATCGCCATCACCAGGAAAAAGGCCGCGCCGAAAATGAGCGCGCGACTGACGTTGCTCTTAGAAGTAGAAATGGATTCCCGCATTCAAAAAACTCACGCCGAGAGTCTTGAGGATGAAGCTCCCGGTGATGTTGCTGAAACTCCCACCCGTCTCCATGGCGAAGCCCAAGCTCTCGACCCCGGGGATGAAGAACTCGGCGCCGAACCCGCCGATGAACTCCGCGCCCGTATTTCCGGCCGCGCTGACCACGCCCCCGCCGAGCATGAAGTAGAAGTTGAGATTCGTTTCATAGAAGAGGTTCTTGAAGAATTTGACCGCGGTCACCGAGTTGGAAGGCGAGGAGGTGGCTACGCCGACAACTGCTTCTCCAGCCAGGTCTCTTGTGAAGCCATACTTGATGCTGATCCCTGGAACGCCTTGTCCAGAATTGAAATTGGCGAACTCAGCGTTGTAGCCGAGGCCCAAGCGGCCTTGCATGTCCCGCGCGAAGCTGCTTTGAGACGAAAAAAAGAAGAGCGCCGATAATGCAATGCAGTAGCCCCAATGAAACGCTCGCTTCCTCATCGCTCCCCCCACGAGTGTCATTCATGATCTAGTGTATCTTACGAAAAACCGCTTTGCCCTTTCTTTTTGACAAGGCAGGATTACTCTTCTAAACACGAACTTATGGCTTCAACTGGCTCGAGGACGATGACTTTGGATCGAAAAACACTGAAAAAACCTGATGATTTTGTCGCAGCCGGGAGAGCGATTTTTGACTCTTTGGCCAAAAACTCGACGCTCATTTATCTGGTGCTTGGCGCGCTGATCGCAGCCGGGGTGGTGTTCGCGATCATGACGAGCAAGCGCTCGGAGAGCGCTGATCGCGCCGCTAACGCTTACTTCGAGGCTCAGCAGACCCTTGAAAAGGAGCTGAAGGAGATTGCCAAAGCCGAAGCGCCCGCCGCGCCTGCCGTTAAACCCAAAGCGGCAAAAGACGCCAAGGCCGGTGCGAGCGAACCTGAGACTCCTGAGCCCGGCATTGATAGCGTGGCTTTCAAGAAGCTGGATGTGGATTCGCAGCTTGCCCAGTCCGTGGGCCAGCTCAAGGCCGTGACCGAGAAATACGGGTCAGTACGGGCCGCGCACGAGGCGCGCATGCTCCTAGGGACCCTGTACCTGACTCATGGGGAGCCTGAAAAGGCGATCTCTTGGTTTGAGCAGGCGGCAAAGCAAGCCTCTGGAAAATTCGATACGACAACGGCCCTGAATGCCCTGGGGCGAGCCTATGAAGGCGCGGGAAAAGCCAAGGAAGCGGCTGAAACCTATGAGAAAGCGCTGAAACAAGGCGAAGGTTCGATGCGCGGGGAACTGCTGATGAGCATGGCCCGTAGTTATGAGCTTGCTGGCGATTCGGCGAAAGCCCGGAGCACTTATGATCAGATCATTTCCCAACTTGCTGACACCGAATACGCGCAGACCGCAGAAGCCTTCAAGGCGCGATTGCAGTAACGGCCCATTGCGCGCCTCGGCTTTCATAGCGGCGCTTTTGGCGGTCGGGACGCTGGGCGCTTGCGCGAGCAAGGAGATCCATTCCGATTTGCGGCCTGAGCCAGAGGTGGCGGTTCGTCAGTGGGCGCTGCAAACCCGCAAGGAATTCGTCGCTGGAGATTTTGGCGCTGAATACTCCGACCCGATTCTCTACGAGAACACGCTGATCTTCGGTGGGCAACACTCAGGCGTCACTTCGCTTTATCCCGGTCTCATGTTGATCCGATGGAACTTACCCGTTCCCAACGGGGTAGCGAGCGATCTTACGGTCCACGACGGCAGGGTCTTCTTCGTAGGCGGTGACGGCTTTCTGTATTCCGTGAGCGCTGAGACCGGGCGGGTCAATTGGAGGTATGATCTCCATAACCCAATCGCCTCCAGGCCCACGATCGAAGGTGGGCGGATCTTCGTGACGACTTCCGACGATACCGTTTTCGCCTTTGACGCCGGCACTGGCAAATGGCTCTGGCACTATCGCCGCCGCTCCACCCCGGTGGCGACTATCCACGGGGCCTCGGCGCCGTTGGTCGACGGGAACGAAGTTCTGGCGGGAATGAGCGATGGCTACCTGGTTTCGCTTTCGGTGAATGACGGCCAGCTCAAATGGGAGAAAAAGCTTCATCAAGGCACGAAATTCACCGATGTGGATGCCCACCCTGTTCTGAGCGAAGGGGTGCTTTACGTTCCCTCTTATGATGGGGCGCTTTACGCGCTCAAGCGCGCGGGAGGGGAGATCCTCTGGCGGTTTGATTCAGGAGCGGGACAGCGAGTTACCCTGGAAGAAGATCGAATTTATCTCCCCTCCAGTGATGGGTCGGTTTATGCGCTTCAGAAAACCAATGGCAAGGTTCTCTGGAAATTTGAGCTCGACCGCGGAGTGCCGACCCAGGTGGCGCTTTCTGAGAGATACGCGATTTTTGGATCCAGTCATCAGTTCCTTTACATCGTAGACAAAAAGACCGGCAAAGGGCTGTATCGCTGGAATGCCGGGTGGGGGAGCGGCTTTTC
>CAYNDM010000050.1:3215-13107 GCA_964395265.1 uncultured Bacteriovoracaceae bacterium | reverse complement strand
ACATCGTGCGAAGCTTCAATTCCGAAGAGGAGCTTTCTTGGTACGATGAGATGTTTCCTCGGCAAGCCGCCGAGCAGCAAACAGCCCAGCCCATTCCGATATCGGATGCAGGCGCGCCGAAGCCGAGTGAGGTCCATCCCGAGCCCATGCCCCATACCGAGTCGGTGCTCCGTACTGAGCCAGTAGTTCGAACTGAGCCGGTGACACAGTCTCAGAATTCGATGTCGCCCCCTCAGGCCGACCGGCCCAAAGTGGTGAGCAAGCCTCTGATTTGCAAGAAAAATGGCGAGCTGCCCCGGTCCCTTGTGATCACGCGTCATGGCGGAAGGTTTGAGCTTCTCTATGAGAAACCCGACGGGGTTGAAGCCGTAGCCTGGTCGCAAAGCTCGATCAAGCCTTGCCAGGAGATCCGGGAGAAAATCAGCCAAAAGTTGGAAGCCGCCGGCTTCGAATGCGAGCTGAGGTCTGCGAGCGGTTGAAGGGAACGGCGATATCGCTGTGGATGACCCAAAGTTTCTTGAGTCGAATTCTCTTGGAAGGTCGCGGCTCCTGCTCTTCTGTCTTTGGGGATTTCTGGGGCTTTCGGTCATGCCCCAGCTTTCATGGGCGTGGGAGAACCTGCCTGAATTCGGGAGCCTCTCCGAAGAAGAGCAGCAGGGATTCGAAGGGCCTGGAGAGCTTCACTCGGAGTATTTTTCAGATGCGCTGACTTATGGAAAGTCGCCGGACTGGGAGTACCGCTGGCTGAAGAGCCCTCGCGCGTTGGATATCAGCTTCGGGAGCCTCAGCACGCGTCGATTCCTGATGGATCATCGAGTGAAGATCCAGGTGCCCTTGAGCGAGCTTCTCGAGTTCCGATACAACTTTTTCAACGAGGCTCACTTCGAGCGTCGGGAGTCCCATCACATCTTCGAATTGGCTTTTTGGCCTTTTCAGAAGTTGGGATTTTCACTCTACGGGGAGCCGAGCTTTCGGAAGCCGAAAGACGATACGGGTCTCGCCCTGATGCTCAGGCCCACTTCGCGGCACGAGATTCGCTTTTTCAACACGTTCGTTGATGTGACGCGGCTGAAGTATCCGGATACGCCGGATCGGTTTCGCGAGTCCGACCTTCCTTATGCGCGCGGGGTCGTGGGGAGGATCTGGACTCCTCCTCGTTATCACCCGGAGCTGGGCGATTTCTTCGAGTACGCATTCCGCTATGAAACTCCGACACGCTGGGATTTTCCCGAGGATGGGTACGTCTATAGCTATTGGCGCGGTTTGGCGTCGCTTTACGGCAGAAAACAATTCTCAGACAGGTTTTCGTCTGCAGTGAGGTTCCAATTCGATCGCAAGCGGGAAGAGCGCCTGCCCACGGGCGCCGAGGGCGGAGCCCACCAGGAGTGGTACACGAGCCGACTGAATCTCCAGGGTCAAGGTACCTTTTATGCATTAGGGCCTTCCGGAAACTGGGAGGGAACCACGGGTTTGGCGCTGATGCTCCGCACCTGGGATACCGAGCAGGGCCAAGCCAGCTATCGCGACCTGCTCCCGTTCGTGGAGCTGAAGATTCCGGCATGGGGCACCGGAGAGAGGCGAGGACACTGGCTCTTGGGTTACACGCTGAGCTGGCACCGGGAGCTCGGCAGCACGGGGATCGGAATTGACTCCGAGGACGATGGGCTCATCGAGCAAAGGCTCAATCTCAGCTATGAGTTTTCGTTCGGGCCCCAAGGAAAGCTGATCATCCTGGCCTCAGCTGACCTGGATGACTTCGGGACTCGCAAGACTTGGGGAGGTGGCAGCGGCAAGTTCCAGCTTTCCTTTTGACGAAAAGATGAGGGCGGAATGTTCGGTCTTCAGGTTCTTGAATCGTCGTCTCGTGAGCGAGGCGTTCCGCGTGGGCTTGGCGCCGCCAGAGCGTTGGCGATCCTGATCCTGCCCGGCGTCGCTGCTCTTCCTTTCCCCGCCTATGGAAAGAATCCTGGAATCCAGTTCGGAGGAACGCTGGGGTTCGGAGCGAATACGACCACTCGGCAGGGGAATGTCGAAGAGGACTACGAGCTGAAGATCGAAGCCAAGAGCAAGCGCTGGAAAGGGTTTGCCGCGATGCTCGAGCTTCGAACCGACGAAGACTCGCGCGCCTTGACGATCCAGGACACCTACATCGACGGAAAGTTCGCGAACGGGGAATCTCGGGTTCGATTCGGCCGCGGACGCCGTGTGCTGGGCTGGGAGTACGAGAATCCCACTTCCAGGAGGCTGAGCATCGGTAGGACGGCCATATCGGATTTCATGTCGATTCGTGGCCTGGCGGGACGCGACTTTTTCGCGCGATATGTTTGGACCGGGATCTCTTCGCGGGCCGAGGGCGATCTTCACCGAGAAGAAGGGACGCTTGACTCTTTGTCCGAGGGGACTTCGTCGCCTCCTTCGGCCACGGATTCAGGAGGAGCCTACCTCCGGCTCGAGGACGAAGCTCCACTGACGCTGAGTGGGGCGGTCCATTATAATGAAACCGCTGACTCTGCTGTGATCTTGGGCGGGTTTGCCTGCCCTGACGAGAATTGGCGCTTTGGAGCGTGGGTGTTGATTCAAAGGTCTCAGCTGCCCACGCGGGCGATGGGCAGTTGGGGAGGCGTCCTTTCTTCGCTCTACCAGCCGGGCCGCCACCGGGTCGAGCTGGAGTTCTTTTCAGGTAAGGATCCTTATCGAAGCGAAGTCGAGCTCAGTTACGGGGATGGGCGACCGGTGAGCTACTGGGCAAGCAGGCTGGCCTATGGGTATCAGTTCGGCCCGGTCCTTCCGTATTTCGTGGGATCCTACATCTCACGGGACTGGAACCATCCGGAAGACCGTACCTTTCAAAGGATCCTGGGGTTGAAGTTCTTCTTCAATCCGGCGCTGTCGATCTCCGGAGAGTTCGATACGACCACGAACGTGTCGATATCGGATCCGACCTCCGTGAGTTATGCCCGAAACGAGATCAGGATTTTTTCGCGATACTTTTTCTGAGGGAGGGGATGCGCGTGGGGTCGAGCACCATTTTTCACCAGACACTGATTGCCGTACTCTTTCTCTCGATCGTCGGTTGCCAAGGGGCACGCCGATACCCGGACTACGGCCTTCCGTCGTTCGAGGTCAGGATCGAGCCGGAGCGCCTCTCGGAGCTCTTGGCCTCGGCCAGCGCCAAGGTCGAGTATCCTGCCAAAGTCATCACGAGTGACGACAGAGAGTACCGGATTCTGATCGAGCCAGCCGGGGCATCCTCGATTCTCAATGCCAAGAAAAGCTGGGATCTGAAGTTTCAGAATTCTGGAGGGCTGGATGGCTACAAAGAAATCCGCTTAGCATCCGCGCACCAGGACGCTTCAATGCTTCGCCCGTTGCTTGCGCTTGAGGTATTTCGCGCGGCAGGGTTGGGGACTTCGGCTGCCGAGCCCGTGGTCCTTTATCTCAATGACTCGTTCCAGGGACTGTACATTCGCATCGAGCCGATCAACGAGGACTTCTTCGCCCGTAGAGGGATCACATTGCATCGAATATCCCGGACTACTACGCCTCGGACCCGAAGCCTGAGAGCTTTGAGGCGCTTCTGGCCTTGGCGCGCACGCTCAGCTTGGCCGACGACGATGCCTTCGAGTCAGCGGTCTTTCGAATTCTCAACCGCGAAAGCATCGTAGGCTATCTGGCTGCATCTGCGGTGACGAATCATTGGGACGGTTTCAACAAGAACCTGGTGCTCTACTCCGGATCGAGGGACGTAAAATTCCAAGCTCTGCCTTGGGACTTCGACTACACCTGGATGGGCGACTTCAGGCCGGATCCGAGGCCTTGGTCCAATAACCTGCTCTTCGATCGGATCGGCAAATTGCCCTCGGTTCACTCGGAGGTCGCGGCGAAAGTGACGGAGCTATTGGAGGGGCAGGCCTCTCCCGCGAAGCTTCTGGCCCGAATCGCATACTGGAAAGAGATCATTCGAGAGGCCTATCTGGCCGACCCGAAGCTAGGTCGACGTGGGGTGGATCTCGATCGGGAAGCTCAGCGCTTGGCATCCGAAATCGAGAACTGGAGTGGGGTTATTCAGGAGTTTTATACGGTACGCGAGAGCTAGACCAGAACCGAACCGAAGAACCGGAAGACCCCGGCTTTTTATATTTGGTGGCTGAGGGCGGGATCGAACCGCCGACCTGCGGGTTATGAATCCGCCTGTCTAACCACTAAGGGCGATATGTAGCAGAAAATGGTCGAGTTTTCAACTTGGGCGGGAACTTGGCTTTTGCGCTTTCTGTGCGGCGGTACCGAGAGCGATAACGAACGGGGGCGGGAGTTGAGCTAGGAGCCATTCCCCGCAAAGCGAGTCGGGAGACTTAGCAGTCACGCGAACTGTCGATGCGAGCAGATGCGGACGGAAGCGGAGCCGGTACTTGTCGAAGGTGCAGGTAAGTTGCTTCTTATGGCGAAGGATCGCCTGTCTTGCTGAGGAGTAGTTCATACGCACGTCCTTGTGCTGTCGTGAGTCCGTCCTGGACTCGGGGTTAAAGGACTATTTCATCCTTCCAGACAGGAATTCCGAAGGGCTTCCCCGGGCGACATTGCCAACCTTCGATTGCGAGTTCGAACAGAGAAGCCTTGAGGGAACGGGCACGGTCCCGGGCACAGTCCTCTTGGTCTTCTCCGTAACGGCAGATGATTTCCCCATCTTTGACGACCTCGTAGAAGCGAAAGAGTGCGCTCTCGGTGTTCCAGACATTTTTGCGAATATCGTTCATGCGGGCACCTCCGTCTTAGAGTTGTCCACCACAAGCTGTGGTCGAGCACGGGGAGGGCTGTAGCGTTCGATGTAGACTCGCTCGCTGAGTCTCTGGGCGATACTTCGAAGTACGCCGATTTGTTTGCGCGTCAAGTAACCCTTCCGCTCGAGGAACTCCGCGCAGCTACACGCAAAGCGAAGCTGTGAACTTCCTGGCTGAGCGTGGCGTTCGATCAGTTCGAATAGGCTGGCTACGTACTCGAATTTTGCGGGATTGATCCTGCCGCTCACGCTGCCCCCAGACGTCCGAAAGCTTCGCCCATCTGATACCAGAGGCCGTCAGAGCCCATGCGGTACAATCCTACCGCAATCTTGTATGCTTCAATGTAGTCAAGAGATTGAGGCGAGCCCACAGGTGGGACTAGAAACAAGGAAAAGTTTTTGGCATCCCCGAGCGTGGGTTCCTTAATCAAAAACTCCGCTGGCATCGAAAAGCGGAGAGAGCCTCTCTTGCCTGTGAGAGTTGCGCTGAATAGAAGTGCCTTGCCAACTCTAAGAAGCGCGGACTCGCGTTTATTGTTTTTCATTTTCAGCCCTCCATGGCCATCACGAAGCGTCCTGCTTCTGAAACTATTTTGAAAAGCCCGGCGGCAAAGATCGCAGAAGTAAGACCGCCGGGCTTAAATCCCGGAGTCAGCACCATTGCGAACTCCGGCGTAGCAAGAAAACGATAGCATATGTCGGGTATTAGTTTTCAAGAAAAACCGCAAATAATGCGGAAAATGTCGCATTTAATGTTAACTCAAAAAGTCTGAATTGCCGCGCTTGCGTCAAATCGTTTGATCTAAACAATCAGGAAAAAAATGATACGATCAAATTGCGAGGGAGTCATGACCTTCGCGATTTGGTCTGTGGGCGCTCCGGTAAAGACCCTCACCGGGGCGCCCCCTTCAAGGAGTTGAGGGAGGGTCGAACTGAGAGGGTCTCATGCTAAAAAGCGATTTCGATTTTATGGATGCATTCAAAGGTGCTGCGAACATCAAGCTGTTCAAGCTGGTCGAAACCAAGGCGATCTCAAAGGATTCGACGGATCCGTTCGAGAGGCAGCTACTAAGCTTGTACGCCGAGCGAAGCGCGACCGCACGATTTGTGTCGACCACGTTGAACGCGATAGTTCATCAACGTCGGGCCGCGTTCACTTTCTCGCGCCGCTCCTTGCTAGAGTGCTGGAACGAGGATCCACAACGCACGAAGCGGCGACAGGACATCAAGCAGGTCGAGTTCGCTGCGGTCGAGCACTGGCTCCTCGAGCAGAATGTTATCGTCCAAATTCGGCAGGCGAATGACCATCAACCCGGCGCGTACATGCTCGTCCAGCCTGCGCTGCTAGCTCGAATCGGAGGGGACGAGGAGTTTGTCGAGGCGCAAGTTCTTGAGGTGCTCAAATACCTCGAATCAACCCAAAGTCCCACCAAAAGTCCCACCGAAAGTCCCACCGAAAGTCCCTCCCAAGAGTCCCACTCCGAGTCCCACCGAAAGTCCCTAGTAAGAGAGAGAGTAATAGAAAAGAATAGTTACAGTTATGTATCCGACACCTGTAACGATCCCGGGTACGTTACTGTTACGGCGGAAGCCAAAAATATTTCCAAGGCGGGATCAGCTTCGACGGCGATCAAAGACAAAGGCATCCACAATGCCGATGCTGTGGAGGATTTCGCTGAAAGGAGAAGAACTGGGAGATTCAAAAAGCCGATGAGGCCGAAGGCCGAATCTGTGGATCAAAATTTCGAAGGGAGCGGAGCGACCCAGAATCCTTGCGATCCAGCATTGCGCTTCGGACTTGATCATGACCCGAATCTCACCCACGACTTTTCACGCGCTCTCACGGCCAATCAGTTTCGCGCACTTCACGAAAAGATCAAGCGCCACTCTGCCGAGTCCGTTGGTGAGACCGAATGGGACTCCTCCGCCGACGATTTAGAAAACCAACCTCAGCCCGAAGCTCCTCGTGAGCCTTCAAAGAAAACTCCTGAAGCCTAAACCGACCCGCCTCTGCGCCCTGAGTAGCCCCGATCCAGAAAGACCGCACTGCGGTCAAATACGGGCGTTATAGAAAAGTCGCAGTTCTGAGTCGAGTTCTAAAAATATTTCACGCGAAGTGAAAACAAAAGTTCAGGCCATGTTATCCTAGTTGCATAACAAGCCTCGAGTTCTTCGATGGCAAACCCGGCACCTGCGAAAACAAAGCGGGATCCACGACGGGAACTTTCAACACAAATTTGCAGTTGGTGTTTATGCTTACCCTCGACGTTGTCCGCGAATGCGGCATTCTTGTCGTCAACCTCGGTATTTTGTATTTGCTTTCGAGGTACATTCTCTGGACTTGGCGGCAAAAATGAATTCGCTCTCGCTCACCGTCATCGAGCACGCGCCCGCCTATCAGCGATTCTGTCGCCGGTACGGCTTTCGTGGAAACTCTCGGCAGTTCTTCCAGGATCCGCTCCTCCCGAGGCTTCTCACAGTCTATCTGCTCGCCGAGATCCACCGCCTCGAGGAGCAACTAAAAAACAGCTCGCTCGACTACGCCGAGGTTCACTCGATTAAAAGCAAGAGATCGCACTGAAAGGTTTTTATGCGTGCAAGGAATGCGAAACGCCCCAAGGATGTGGCTGGGAAGCGGAGACTTCCATATCTGTCCCGCTCGGTGTTCAAAGATGCGGAAGTCGATTACCTCGATCAGCTTTCTGAAGAGGAACTCAAGTGGCTCTCAGAATTCACCCTTGAGTTTCACAATGCGGCGCCGAGGCCCGACGCAACACAAGCCGAAAAATCAGAGTCTTACGCTAGAAAGCGAAGGGTCCGAGTTGATGCGATGACCTTTCGTGCATATCCGACAGAGGTTCCCGCATACCCCGTCGAGGCCGATCCCGAATCCAAAATTATACAGGCCATCGATGTGGCAGCGAGACCCGAATTCACAGACGAAATCGCGCTCCAGGCGATCGAAAACTACTGGATTGAACGGGAAAAGTACCCATCCCGCCGAATCCAGAACCCAGCCAAGATTCTGGAGTTGATGTACTCCACCGCCGAGATCCGCCGAGTGTTTGCCCAACTCGAGAAGGCAGGCCGTATCATTTACGGGCCAAATCAAAAGATCCCGAGGCTTCGATGAGCCCACACTGTCGAGACTCTCAGAAGGTCGCCCGAATCGAGGTGCTTTGTCACAAGACCGTGGAGTCTGAAGGAGGCGAGCCGTGACGAATGAGAAGCTTGAAAGCCTCTCGGAGTCGGACCTAGTGCAACTTCTCAAGGAGCTACCGGAGGAGAGGCATCAGCCTTCGCGCCTGGAGGATGCCTTTCGATTTTACGCCGAGACGTTTCAGATGCGGCCCGGCCTGAAACGCGTCACACCCGAGCAGGTATTCAGGCACTTTGACGCTTACCTCCAAAAACAAGGCTGGGAGTATTTCGGCCTGACTCCACAGCGCTTGGGCAGGCTTATCGGAAAACGGCTTCAGCGCAAGAGAACGGCTAAGCAAATTTACTATGGCGCAGCTATGTGGTATTTCGAGAAAGTTTCAAAAGGAGACATCAATGCCTAAATTCAATAAGGTCGTCGGAATGTGGATCAAGCAGTATCAACGCAATGGAGAACTCGGACAGGCCAAGGCTGAGCTAGAAGCATTTAAGCAGGGCGCGAGTCAAGCACGCTGGGCTTATGATACTGCCCTTACTAACATGCTTGGGAAAAAGATAGGCATCTTGGTGTCTGATTACCTGTTTCAGAAGGGAAGTAAGGGCCGCTAGCGATCCCGGGATTATTCACCCGACTAAGGTCCCTGGAACTACGCAGTCGGACACGGTCCCGCAAAGACACAACTGTAACGGTCCCGCATTCGGTGGGGCCAATTGAAATCATATAGTCACAATTTCTAATCAACATTCTCTCTCACATTCTCGCTTCCAGGTTTTTGCGAGCGAGAGTGTGCGCATCTCCTGCACGCGTATTTTGACAAACTCAGTTGAGATTTGATCCGACACCGGAATCGAAGCGCGAAAACGCTACACAAGAAGCGTTGAAAAGCCCGATTTTCTCTAAACGCTCGTTTGGAGAATGCTATAATGGATGGCAGGCGAGGTATTTCAATGCAGTACATCTATTCGCGAGTCTCCACAGAACGACAGAAGGCAGAAAATCAAACGCTTAACCTCAAGGCAAAGTATCCGGATGCCGTAGTGTTCGAGGAGACGGCCTCGGGAGCCAAGGTCCGTCCAGTGCTCGAGACTCTGATAGGCCATGTGTTGAAGCCGGGCGATTCCCTCATTGTGGCCGCCCTGGACCGTCTAGGACGGCGAACCTCAGAAGTGCTGGCCCTGATCGAGGATCTCTCCCGTCGAGGCATCACGCTCATTTCTGTTCGCGAGGGAGTGGATTACAGCACAATCACCGGGAAACTTGTGACACAGATTCTTTGCTCAGTGGCAGAGATGGAAAGAAATCTTATCTCAGAGCGCACCCGGGACGCTTTGGCAGCTAAGAAAGCGCAGGGTGTGAAGCTAGGCGCACGGCCAAAAATCCCGGCAGAGACCGTTGCCCGAGTTCGGGAACTTAGGCGGGAAGGGCGGAAGTTTCAGGAGATCGCTGACCTGACTGGAGTATCCCTGGGGCGAGTCCACACTCTCTGCAAGACGGGTTAGGTTTCCTTAACTCAAGCGACCCGTCGTAGGACCCGATAAGGATCCCGAGGAGCCCCTCCGATGCGTCGAGACGCCTTTATCCTATTCGGTCAGCTTGCGATTGCCGGGGCCTGTTTCGTTCAAGGACGCTGGGTCATCGGTACGGGCGCGCTATTGATCCTGTGGGCCGTTATGAAAAAGGTCGAAGACTACGACGCCCAGATTGCCAAGCTGAAAGCTAGAGATACCGCCGAGCAAACTCCCTCCGAAACGACCTCGACAGTTTCGGCTGAGTGACTGGCTCCCGATCCTCCATTCCAATGTCCGAATAGATCGAAGCTTCGACGCTTCGGTCCTCGAATTCATCATCGCATTCGCACCTCGCTACGTGGTCACTCCCGCTCGAGACCGCAAGCACGAATATACAGAACAGGAGAATCAAGATCGGTCCGGAAATGAACATGGGAGCCTTATAGC
>CAYNDM010000050.1:0-3205 GCA_964395265.1 uncultured Bacteriovoracaceae bacterium | reverse complement strand
CAGTAAAGACCGCCCGTATGTATCCAAGAACGCCATACTTTTATGAAGGCTTTTAGCCAAGGCTCACAGCCACCGAATGTGGCCTAGCGATAGCGCGACTCCAGAGGAGATCACGGCCACAGGCTTTCGCAAACCCGCTCTACCCCGCATATGGGGCGAGCACACGCTGGGTACCCGAATAGGATCCCAATGGAGCAAGCATGGACGAGAATCAAAAGAACCCCCAAGAAGACAAGAAGTTGAACGACCTCCGTAATTCGGCCCGGCTGATCGCAAATGCGTTTCAGTTGATCTCAGGCTCCGAGTTCAGAGGTTACGATGCTTCAGCAATCGCCGAGACGCTGAAGTTCCTGGATTCCCTACACGGGCAGACCTCTGCCGAGATCGCCAAGCGAGAGAATGAACTCGGTATCGGGGAAGAGAAGCAAGAGGGCGCCGTTGAGACTCAGGCTCCCGCAGAGGTGCCAGCTAGTGCCTAAACCTCAGAAGGCCGCACAGGCTCCGGAAGCAAAGCCGGAAATGCGCGTCCCCGTAGAGCGTTACTTCCGCCTCGCCCGTTCCGGGCTCGGCTGGGAGATTTACGACGTGAAAGTCCAAGGCGATAAGGTCCTGTCACGGTCCCGGGTGTGCGAATCCGACATCCGGTTGATTATTTTGAATAAGCTTGAAAGGTTGGTCTGCGAGGAATGAAACGCCTGACCGCACTCATGCAGATTCTACGAGTTACCGATGCCCATGACGGGCGCGTATTGCCGCTGCCGCCGCGCCCATCATCGGAGGAATCGTCGGGAACGCCTCAGCTTCCGGAAACGCCGAGGAAGCCGCAAGGCTTCAAAAGGCCGCGATGGAGATCATGAACGGCGTCCGCGTACCGACTGTGGAGGAGCAGCAAGTCTTCTATCAACTCCTTCAGTCCCAAGGAAAGCTGACTCCGGATCTCGAAGAGGCTTTCCGGCAAGCCGATACCGAACTGAAGAATGTCCGAGTTGACCCCCGATTGCGGGAAGCGCAGCTTTCGGCGCTCAGGCAACTCCAGGAAGTGGGCGACTCCCAGGGGCTCGACATTGAGTCTAGGGCCGAACTCGAACAGATGAAATCCGAGCTAGGAGCCCAGGAGCGGGGCCAGCGCGAAGCAATCATGCAAAGCATGGCCTCAAGGGGGATGTCAGGCTCCGGGCTGGAACTGGCTTCCATGCTTCAGTCTCAGCAAGGCTCTGCCAATCGCGCGGCTCAGAGCGGCTTCCAAATCGCTGCCGATGCGAGGCGTAGGGCGCTTCAGGCCATCATGGATTCGGGGGAACTTGCTGGATCAGTCAGGTCCCAGGACTTTGGCGAGCAATCTGCCGTTGCCGAGGCCCAGGACGCAATCAATCGGTTCAATACCGCCAATCGCCAGGATGTGTCGGGGCGAAACGTAGATCGTAGGAATGCGGCCCAGGAATACAACCTCAAGGAGTCGCAGCGGATCGCGGATACGAACGTGGGCATCCGAAATGAGCAAGAAGACCACAACAAGGGTCTGATTCAGAAGAAATTCGATAACGACTACCGAAAGGCCGCAGGCGTGGCCGGTCAGTACGAAAGTGCTGCCGATCGGGAAGCTGCGGAAGCCGAACGAAAGCGCAAGATGTGGGCTGGAATCGGTCAAGGCGTCGGAACGGCAGTGGCCGGACTGGGAAAGAAGTAAGCTATGGCAGATAGAAGTAGACGCAAATACACCGAAATGGCCGATGATCTCTTTGGACTGAAACCGCTTCAAGTAGAGCCTCTGGAGGAGGAAGCTGAGCCCTTTGCGGTCGAACCCATTGCACCGAGTCCCGCGCCCAAGGCCCAGTCGGTCCAGACCCTCAAGGCACCGCCTGCGCAGGATTCCGCACCAAAGCAGGAGATGAATCCTGTGGTCAGGGACTACCTCATGAAGAATTCGGCTATGAGGGGGACCTCTCGGACGACTCCTTGAAGCAGGCTCAAAAGGACGCCGAAGACAACCGGCGACTGACCGCTTTGGCAGAAGCAGGAGCCCAGATTGGGGGCGCTATCGCCGGGACCGGCTACAACAAGGCCGCGTTTGATTCTATGCGAGAGGGTGCCGATTCCAAAGCCAAGGACATCCTCGCCAGGCGGAAAGCCCAAACGGATGAACTCTCGGCCAAGAGTGCTCACATGAAGGTCGCAAAAGAGGCCGAATCAAATGATCCGGACTCAGCCAAGTCGAAAGCGGCCCGGGATGCCTATCGCAAGATTGCGCCCAAGGTCGTATCGGGCATTCCCAACTATGACATGCTCTCTGCCGCAGACATCGAAGAGAATCTCGCCAAGCCCTTGGAACTCTACCAGCGTAGCGAGGACCGGAAGCTTCAGTACGCCAATATCGCCGAACAGAAGCGCCAGGCTCGCCAGGATAAGCAGGACGCGAAGGATGAGAAGAAAAAAACTATGCTCAATGAGATCGAGGATCGGCGGCAAAACATCAACGCTGCGCTCGATACGCTCGATTCCATGATCAAAGAGTACGGGACCTTCGAACTCCTGGGTTCCCACAATCAGGACATGGACCGGCTTGTGGATCAAATCGCTACCGACATGGCGAAGTTGCAGGATCCTCAGTCTGTGGCCCGCCCCGGCGAAGTTGAGTTGGTCAAAAAGACTCTCGTTCAGTCTGGATTTAAGAACAGCAATGCGACTGCTCGGGACATCATTAAGAACTTCCGGGCCGAAGTCGATCGTAGGGCCGACTCTGCTTACAAGATTCGCGGAATGGAGAAGCCAGGGAGCACCACGAATGCGAAGTCCGGTACGAAGTCCTCGAGCAAATACAAGCCCGGAGACGTGATCAATTACAAAGGCAAGCTGTACCGGGTCGCGCCCAATGGGGATGATCTTGAGGAGTTGATGTAATGAAACTCTCTGACCTCAAAGACGATGAAATTGAACTCGTAGCTGAAGCGGAGTCTTTCTCCGGAATGGGCAGGAAGCCCAGTACGGGGCTCAAGCTTTCGGAGATTGACCCCGAGGAAATCGAGGAGCCTGGATACCTGGAGAGTTTCATTCGCGGAGCGGCCCAGGGCGTATCGCTTGGTTTTGCAGATGAGATCACGGGCGCGCTCGAGTCAGCCTTCACCGACAAGTCCTATGAACAAGCGCGGGATGAGTCCCGTGCGGCCTATGAAGCGGCGGAGCAGGCGAATCCCACGACCTATGGGGC
>CAYNDM010000049.1:0-13122 GCA_964395265.1 uncultured Bacteriovoracaceae bacterium | reverse complement strand
GGCATGCCGATCGTCAACCCCGTCGACAACGATGGGATGTTCACCGCCGAAGTGCCGGATTACCAGGGCCGGCGCGTGAAAGACGCCGACAAAGACATCATCGCGGACCTCAAGAAGGCGGGGCGGCTCTTCAGGCAGGACACGATCGTCCACAGCTATCCGTACTGCTGGCGGTCGGACACTCCGCTGATCTACAAGGCGGTCTCCAGCTGGTTCGTCGCCGTCGAGAAACTCAAGGATGACTTACTGAAGAACAACGCGCGCACGCATTGGGTGCCTGAGCACCTTCGCGACGGACGTTTCGGCAAATGGCTGGAGAATGCCCGTGACTGGGCGATCTCCCGCAACCGCTTCTGGGGCACGCCGATCCCGATCTGGCGCAACGCCGATGGCGAGATCCTCTGCGTGGGTTCCCGCGAAGAGCTCGAGAGGCTTTCAGGCACGAAGATCGACGATCTTCACATCGACGTCGTCGACAAGATCGAGATTCCGTCTCCCACCGGGAAGAGCCCGCTCAAGCGCGTCGAGGGCGTGCTGGATTGCTGGTTCGAGAGCGGTTCCATGCCGTACGCGCAATGGGGTTATCCTCACCAGAACCGGGAGCAGTTCGAGAAGAGCTTCCCGGCGGACTTCATCGCCGAGGGCCTCGATCAGACCCGTGGCTGGTTCTACACGCTCATGGTGATCGGAACGGCGCTCTTCAACAAGCCGCCGTTCAAGAACGTCGTCGTCAACGGCCTGATCCTGGCGGAGGACGGCAAGAAAATGAGCAAGAGCCTGCGCAATTACCCGGATCCGATGGAGGTGCTGAACCAACACGGCGCCGACGCGCTTCGGCTCTACCTGATCGATTCGCCGGTGGTGAAAGCCCAGGAGCTCCGCTTCTCGGAAACCGGGGTGAAGGACATCGTTCGCAGGATCCTGCTCCGATGGTGGAATTCCTATTCCTTCTTCGTGAGCTACGCCAACATCGACGAGTTCAGGCCGCGTGGCGACGCTCATCAATCGCCCAACATCCTCGATCAGTGGGTGCTCTCGCGTCTTCATACCCTGATCGAGAACACCCAGCGCGAGATGTCGGCCTACCGGCTTTACAACGTCGTGCCGCAGCTGCTGCAGTTTATCGAAGACCTCACCAATACCTATATCCGCTTCAATCGCAGTCATTTCTGGCAGGAAGGGATGCCTGAGGACAAGCGCCTGGCTTACGAGACCCTTTACGAGGTGCTGACCACGCTCAGTCGCTTGATGGCGCCTTTCGCTCCATTCCTCGCCGAAGCGACCTACCAGAACCTGGCTCGGCAGTCGTCAGGGGCCAAGGAAAGCGTCCATCTCGAAAGCTTCCCCGAGGCGATCCCATCGCTCAAGCGTCCCGAGCTCGAGGAGGCCGTGCGAGTAATGGAGGCTTTGGTGATGCTGGGTCGAAACCATCGCGAGAAGATTTCCGTCCGGGCCAAGATCCCGCTTCTGAGCATGAAGATCATCCACCGGGATCAGACGGTGCTCGACAATCTGAAGAAGTTCGAGCCTTACTTCCAAGACGAGCTCAATATCCGCAAGATCGAGTACGTCTCGGACGAGGACAAGTACATCCAGATCTCGGCCAAGGCCAATTTCCCGGCGCTGGGTCCCCGACTGGGTCCCAAGATGAAAGCAGTCGCCGCCGCGATTCAGAAGCTCTCGCTCCAGGAGCTTCTCAAGCTCGAGAGAGGGGAAACTCTGACGGTTGAGGGCGAGCCGATCACGCTAGCCGATCTCGATATCCGGCGGGCGCCCAAGGGGCAGAACCCGAACCTGGCGACACATCAGCTGGTTTCGATCGAGATCGATCCCACCGTCACGCCCGAGCAGACGCGTGAGGGATTGGCGCGCGAGGTGGTTCGCAAGATCCAAGCCGCCCGCAAGTCCGCCGACTTCAACCTCGACGACCGCATCCGTTTGGAGCTTGCCTGCTCCGGAGAGCTTCGCGATGCGGTCGAGGCCCATTTGGATCGCGTGAAGGGCGAGACGCTGGCCGCGGAGTTCGCTTTCTGTGAGGAGCCCAAAGGCAAGCACACCGAGCGCGTCGACATCGATTCGGATGTCCTCGTGATCGGCGTGACCGCGCTCTCGAGGAAGTAGTCTTTCATGGACGTTCCGAGCTATGCCTTCGAGCCCATCGGCGTCCTGAGGAGCTGCTTCAAGGAGAAGTTCGGGATTCCGAGACAGTCCGGGCTGGTAAGCGAAGCGGCAGGTGTCATCAAGCTCAGGGACGATCCCTTTTTCAGGAACGCGGTTCGAGAGCTGGAGACCTTCAGCCATGTATGGGTGATCTTCGTGTTCCACCGCCACGATGCCCGTCATTGGAAGCCTACGGTCCGGCCCCCGCGGCTCGGTGGCGCGCGCAAAGTCGGTGTTCTGGCTTCGCGCTCCCCTCATCGTCCCAACCCCATCGGCCTCTCGGCCATGAGACTTGAGCGAGTGGACCTGGACGCTCCTGGCGGGATCGAGATCCATGTCAGCGGGGTGGACGTGCTCGATGAAACCCCGGTGCTGGATATCAAGCCGTACCTTCCGTATGCGGATTCCATTCCTGACGCGCGCTCCGGTTGGGCGGAGGAGCCGATCTCGCGCACTCCGGTGGAGTTTTCGGATCAGGCGCTGCGGTCCATCGACGAGATTTCCCGTGCTTCTCATCCTCATCTGAGGAAGCTGATCGAGGAGATGCTGACGATCGATCCCAGGCCCGCGTTTCAGCAGAGGCGCTTGCCGGCTCAAAGCCCCGAAGCCCAGGGCACTCGCTATGGGTTTCGCCTTTTCGAGTTCGACGTCAAATGGGAGATCCGGTCCGGCCGCTTTGTGGTGCTGGATGTGGTGAGCTTCGACGAAACAGTCACTCGATAATCGGATAGTGCTTTCGCACTTCTTCGGGTGGCAATGCGTCGTAATGCCACCATTCGTGTGGGAGCTGGATGAAGCCTGCTCCGGTCATCGCACGGCGAAGAAGGAGCCGGTTCTCCACTTGTTCTCGAGTCAATCGGCCATTCTGCAGAAACTCAGTTTCGCGCCGGGGTTCTGATAACTCTTCGAAGGCATCGAACGAGGTTCCCATATCCAGGAACACGCCATCCGCGCCCGCGACGGTCAGGTCGATAGCGAATCCGAAGTTGTGGACGGAGCCTGTGACCGGGTTCCCCACGTATTTCTGCTGAGGCGTGTCCACGACATGGTTCCAAAGCTGAAACTGCACCGAGCGAGGTCGAAGCGCGTCCAACACCACGAGAGAAGTCCCCGGCTTCTCTTTCCCGAGGAGTGAGGATGCGAGACGAAGCATTTCCGCTGCTTTTCGATGCAGGAACGCCGCGGTGAAAGGGCCGTAAACGTTCTTGCCCATGAAGTTGTCCGTGGATCCATATTTGAGGTCCACCCGCACTCCTTCGATCGTGGCCAGGTTCGTGTAATCCGGGTGGGTCGACAGATAGTGCAGAGTCTCTTTCAGATTCGTCATAGGGGTCATGCGGAATGAGGCCATCCAGGGTTGTCGTCTGGGCGAGTCGGTCCGCCTCGGGCCATTCAGACGGGTCTTTTTGTTTTCGCACGGTCCCGAGAGGACTGAAAACAAAAAGAGCGCTTCGGATTGCTCCGCAAGCGCTCTTTTCGCAAAAATCGACTACTTAAATACCGACTACTTGAATTAAGTCCAGTTCTTCTTGCTGCTGAAGGTTTCCTTCACGGACTTCGGGAAGCTCCAACGGGGCTTTTTGGATTCTGGACGTGCTTTGATGGTCATCGGCTCGCCGGTGAAAGGATTCACTCCCTTGCCAGCCTTGCGAGCTGGGACGTCCTTGCGGACCATGGTGCCGATGACAGGAAAACGAACACGCTCACCGCGAGCAGCGGCTTTGGTTCCGGCAGTGAAGGTATCTTCGATCGCTTTCTTGAGATCGGAGCGCTTCATTCTGACTTCGCCCTTGCGGGTGACTTCAGCCAGGTTCATGACGTGCTCATAGAGCTCGTTCACGAAGTGGAATTTGCCGGATTTTGCGTTTTTCGTCGTTTTTTTCGTAGTTTTAGCCATTAGTTATAGCCTCCAGATATGTTTGTAAGTGCAGTTCAAATTACCTGCAAGCACAAACATCGCGTTTTCTTCGAAAATTGAGCGGGAAATCTGAGATTGCGATGCTGCCTGCATTGGAATCTTGCATTTTGCGCAGAGACTTTTCTGATGCACGCCTTGCGGGCATCAATTGCGAGCATCAGAGGTTCGGATCCTGTTTCAGCAGAAGCGAGATCTCCTCGCGCGTGTACAGGCGCCCTCGACCCACTCCAGGGCAGTATGCAGCGATCTCTTGATTCCAGGTCTTCGAATTCATGTTTTCCGGCCAGAAGGGCCAGGTCCGGCATTGGGTGGGACGGGCCTCGTAAATCCCGCATCGGGTGCCCTCAAGAAATCTGCAGTCGCCTTTCGGGTTCTTCAAATGATAAAAGCCCTGCGTTTGGTCGCAAAACCGACGAGTGAACTGGGAGGTGCGCAGCTTCAGGTGCGCGGCCAGGCGCCGGCGATCTTCTAAGGTCAGGTAGACGTAGCCGTAGGATCCACGCGACATGCAGCACCTGCCCGTCTCCTGGCATTCAAACCGGATTCCATTCTCCCAAAAGCGCTTCGACACGATAGATCTGCTCCATGTTCTTCAACCATCTGATCGGCCATTTCTGCCAAGGCCGCGAGATTCAGCCTCAGGATCCCCGCTACGCAGTCCATCTTCAAGGTCTTTTCGTGGTCGTTCGTCGATGCTGGATCATCAGGGCCATTCGCATTCATTTAGATAGACGGTTTAAATGGGAATGATGCGATATGTTAATTCGTAGGGCCTTGGATGCGACACAAAGTTCCACGATTTTGGTTTCTGATCGCTCAGAGGAGTGATATCGCCAAAACAACTTTAATTAAGAATCGCTTTCGGGGGAGGGGAGTAACCGTCCTGACGGGCCCCCGAGCACACTTTCTACGAGGTTGCAAAAGATATGGAGAACTTGGGTACTCTACAGCAAATCGTCCCGATCGCGGGAGTTGTTGGACTGTTTTTCGCCCTGCTGGTCTATCGTTCAGTGGCGGCGGAGTCCGCTGGCACGCCCCGGATGATCGAGATCGCAAGCGAGATTCATACGGGCGCCATGGCTTTCCTTAAGCGCATGTACGTGATCCTGGCTGCGTTCGTTGTCGTTGTCGCGGCGCTTTTGATGTGGAAAGTCGGTTTCTATACTGGAATTGCCTTCATTTCCGGCGCGTTCTGCTCCGTGCTCGCTGGATTCTTCGGGATGAAATCCGCTACCAAGGCCAACGTTCGTACTGCCGCTGCCGCTAAGGACAAGGGACAAGGCGCGGCTTTGTTGGTTGCGTTCAATGGAGGCGCCGTCATGGGCCTGTCTGTGGCGAGCTTGGGTCTCGTCGGCCTAGGCGTTCTCTATTTGATCTGGGGTGGGGATCCGGAAGGCGCGGCAGTGATCAGCGGCTTCGGCATGGGTGCCAGCTCCATCGCTCTCTTCGCGCGTGTCGGCGGCGGGATTTACACCAAAGCCGCTGATGTCGGCAGCGACCTGGTGGGGAAGGTAGAAGCCGGGATTCCTGAAGACGACCCGCGAAACCCTGGCGTCATCGCCGATAACGTGGGCGATAACGTCGGCGACGTGGCCGGCATGGGAGCGGATATTTTCGAGTCCTATGTGGGTTCCATCATCGCGACCATCGCGATCGGCGCGACCATGCGCTCGGACGTGTTGAGTCAACTCGTGGACCCGCTGATGGGCGAAGCCGGAAGCCGGCAGTTGCTGATGGCCCTTCCGTTGACCATGGCTCTGGTGGGTCTCGGGGCCAGCTTTCTCGGGATTCTCAGCATGAAGGTGCTCAAAGGCATCAACCCCGCAGCCGCGCTGCGGATGAGCACTGTCGTTGCGACCGTTTTGTTTTTTATCGGCGCTTTCGCCTATATTGCTTCTGTTGGGATCCAGAACAGCGTGTTTTGGGCCATTCTGGCCGGCAGCATCGGCGGGCTCCTGATTGGCAGCGTCACCGAATACTACACTGCCAAAGGTCCTGTCTTCCGGATCGCCGATGCGAGCAAGACCGGTCCTGCGACCAACATCATCCATGGTTTGGCCGTGGGTCTCGAAAGCACTGTGGTGCCGATTCTGATCATCTGCGCCACGATCTTCGTGGCATACAAGTTTGCTGATCTCTACGGCATCGCTCTCGCGGCGGTCGGCATGCTGGCCACCGTCGGGGTCACGATGACAGTCGACGCCTATGGTCCCGTGGCTGACAACGCTGGGGGTATCAGCGAGATGGCTCACCTCGGGCCCGAAGTTCGTCAGATCACCGATGGCCTGGATGCGCTCGGCAATACGACGGCCGCAGTAGGCAAAGGGTTCGCGATCGGCTCCGCCGCTCTGACCGCGCTGGCGTTGTTCTCGGCTTACACACAGGCCGTGGACGCTGTCCGTCTGGCTCGTGGCGAAGCTGGGATCGTGGTGGACATCACCCAGGCCAACACCGTGATCGGGCTTTTCTTGGGCGGGATCCTTCCGTTCTGGATCGGGGCGCTCACCATGACGAGCGTGGGTCGTGCCGCTGGCAAGATGGTGGACGAGATTCGCCGTCAGTTCCGCGAGATTCCCGGCCTCTTGAAAGGCGATCCCAATGCGAAGCCGGATACGGCCCGCTGCGTGGAAATTTCGACGGGCGCTGCTCTCAAGGAAATGGTGCTTCCCGGGCTGATCACCGTGATCGCTCCCGTGCTTGTCGGCACCATTCTTGGCGCTGAGGCTTTGGGGGGGATGCTGGCCGGCGCGACGCTCACGGGCGTGCTGATGGCGCTTCTCATGTCGAATGCCGGCGGTAGCTGGGACAATGCGAAGAAGTTCATCGAGAAGGGCGATATCGCCGGAGAGAAAAAAGGCGGCGAAGCTCATAAAGCTGCTGTCGTCGGAGATACCGTCGGCGATCCGCTGAAGGATACTTCGGGCCCCAGCATGAACATCCTCATCAAGCTGATGAGTATTGTTTCGCTGATTCTTGCTCCGTTGATCGCATAGTCCGATTAAGTAAATGCATCGTATCAAAGGGGGTATCCACCTGGGACGTTGACCGGTGGGTACCCCTCTGTTAAATCCGGTGCACAATTGGGAATTGGGGGAATCATGTTCTATTGGATCAGTCCTATTCTGATGTTTCTGATTTCGGTGACTTCGGTGCTTGCTGCCGGAAATGACCAGACTTATTGGGTTCGTCTTCCGGAGTCCCCGGAAGGTTGCGCACAGGCAGCTGAGAACGTGGCTTTGCGTTTCGCTCGCGCCACGGGCACCAGCGAGGTCAAAGGCGAATGTCGTGGAGTCGTCGAACTCACGGCCGAAGGTGAGGTTCATCGACTGTTTTCGGTGATCGTGAGCTATCCGTCCGCGACTGAGCTTCGCCCGAATTCAGTGGTATTCGGTCGGGCGCAGTTCGGGTCGCAGCCGTCCCGTGCTGCTGGGGTGTTCCCATCCTACCGTTCCTGCCTGGATCAAATCCCAGCTCAGAGCGCGATTTACGAAGAAGAGACTGGACTGGAGGCCGTGGCGGCGTTCTGCTTTCCTGCAGGGTTACGACTCGGCCCGGATGGGAAGAGCAGTTTGACGAACTACGCGCTTCAAATCGATGGGTTCGGCAAGACCGCGTCCCGGTTGCGGGTGTTCGATGCCGGCGCCCGTGGCGGGATGGGTGATCGAGGGCTCGCACAAGCTGCATCGATCGTGCAGCGCCTGGGGGCTCGCGTGGCTTTGCTTCAAGGGACACACATCTTTTATTACAGCGAGCAAGGTCTGAGCATGAGCTTGGAGAGCTTGGCTCATTTCTCCCGGCAGAATGAGTGCGAAGTTCAAAAGGACGAAGCGGAGTCCATCCTTCGCAAGCTGGGGAGCCGTGAGGTCCTAGTCAACTGCGTCAACTCAGATTCGTCTTGGTCACTGATGGCGCTTCGGGAGAAGGTCTCGATGTTCTCGAGAGATTTTGGAGCTTCTGCTCCAAAGTACTATACCTTTGACGAATGCCTTTCGGATCGTTCCAGGGTTCTGGGCCGAGAAGGCGGGTACAGGGCGCCTTTGGGAGCGATTTGCCGGAGCGACTCTTTCAGCGATTTTTACGTGATGGAACTCTTTCGCCATCTTTGATTGATATCCGATCCTGGGGGAGGCGGGGTCCGCTTCTCCCAGGATGCGAGCCATTTGCTGGTTCGCTCGCTCCACCTCTCTTCACGCATCGCAGGCGAAGATATGCGATGCGACTTCCTCACATTCCTTCACATGCGAACGGGTGGTCTGAGATCGGCGGGTGCGGCCGTGATCAGAGCCTTAAATCTTATGCCGATGAACGATGATTCCGTGATTCGGGTCGTAAGGGGAGAGGCCCACGGTAACTCGATCGCCGACGATGATTCTGATCTTGAACTGCTTCATTTTACCCGATAGCCGGGCCGAGATGGTTACGCCATTATCGAGTACAACGCGGTAATTGCCGCCGCCGGTTGCATCCGAAACCTTGCCTTCCACACGAATCAGATCGTCTCTAGCCAAACTTTGTCTCCTTCAACGGAACGAATATGAATGAGCTACCTTTATCAGAAGTTTTTTCAAAAAAAACTAGAAATTCCATGGGTTACTAGATAGGCCCGGAGCTGGAGATTTCGCGCATGGACGACCAGATCCGAAAATCCCTCGAAGAAACGCTGGATGAGGCCGAATGGAGCTGGTTGCAGTCTCATGCGGAGCGTGATGCGTTGATTTTGGTGGAGAAGGGACTGGATCTTCTGACGGTCGCGGAGAAGATCGCGCGGGATGACCAGCAAGCCGTAGCGGCATGGATTTCGGCTCAAGCGCTCAAGAAGCCCACTGCGCTCCAGTTGAAGGCATGGGCGGAGCGGCCTGGAAAGAAGTTTCTCTGCGTCGTGGTCCGGCCCTACGTTCTGGCGCAAGAAGTGGATCTGGGATCGATCGCGATTCACTGATCCTCGTCCTCGAAAAATTCGATATCTTCGGTATGCTCAGGATTCTCGGTGTCCTCGGGATGCTCGGACTCAATCTCTTCCGCGGCGCGAATCTGATGCCTTCGCGCGAAAAAGAGCGGCGCACCGAATACGGCGCCTAGGACGAAGCCAATTGCATGGGCGCGGTAGCTGATTTGTGGCTCGAGCTGGCTGGGAATAAACAGCACCATGACGAATGCCGCCGCGTTGAATGCTCTTCGTATCAGAGACAGACGCCGCTCGGTGCCGAAATTAAGAGTCAGCCAAAGGCCGGCCATCGAATAGACCATACCTGACGCTCCCATGAGTCGGATCTCAGGAGCGTAGGTCTGGAGCGTGATGGCCTGAGTCGCGATTCCTAAGAGCAGGCTCAAAACGGGAAACGCCACCCAGCCGAAGTAGCCGTTCAGGATGAAAGCCAGGATTCCGAAGAACAGCGAGTTCGAAAGCAGATGCTTCAGATCCGCGTGCACGCCCAAACTGGTGAGCAGCTTCCAGTAGGCCTGATGCTCGAAGACATCCTGGCGGGTCGAATCGAGACGATGGCCCCAGCCTCCGAAGTCGGTCCAATAGAGGGAAGAGATGAGAACGAGGATCAGGACCGCCGTGAACGCCACTCCGCCACTCCCTTTGCGAGGGCGCCGGGAGAGCAGGGTTCGTCGGATCAAGAGGCCCTCTTTCGGGCTTCTTCGCCTAAAAGCCCGGTTCGGGACTTCAGCTCGCTCAAGTAGCCTGGAAGGTCATCTCGCAGCTGCTCGAGGCGGGAGGCGACGGTCGCCGGCTCATTCTGCTTGCTGGCGGTTTCGATCGCAAGGAGCAGCTCCGAAAGCTTGGAGAGGCCCAGATTCGCGCAGCTGGACTTCATCTTATGCGCCAGTCCTCCGAGCGTATTGAAGTCATTTGCGGACAGCGCTTCGGTCATTTTTCGGATCGCCTCTGGCATCTCCTTCTCGAAGATGCTCACGAGCTCGGTGAGTATGCCTGGGCTTTCGCGCTCGAGCTCGAGAAGCTGGGCAAGGCTGTCTTGATCGAGGGTAGGAGCGTCCTCCGAAGCCAGGCTCTTCTCGGGCCCCAGGGTCTCCTTGGCGCCCGTGCCGAGCCATTTCTCGATGACTCGCACCAGTTCTCTTGGACGCGCCGGCTTGGTGAGAAAATCGTTCATTCCGGCCTGCAGGCACTTCTCACGGTCGTCGCGAAGCGCGTTCGCCGTCATCGCGATGATCGGGATACGGTTTCGGCCGAGAGTCTTGCTGCTGCGGATCAGGCGGGTGGCCTCGTAGCCATCCATTTCGGGCATCTGGCAATCCATGAGGACCAGGTCGTAGGGGATTTCCCGAAGGGCGTTGAGCACTTCGTTCCCGTCGGCGACGGCATTGGCCTTGTAGCCCGCTTTCTCGAGCGTCGCGAGAGTGATCTTCTGGTTGATCGGATTGTCCTCGGCGAGCAGGATGCGCGCGGCGCGCGATGCTTTGGGGGAATCGAGCGTTTCCATCACCTCCTTGACCTGAGCCGCGGTCGAGTCGCCTTCTCTCATCATCACCGTGAACCAGAACGTTGATCCTTTGCCTTGCTGGCTTCGGACCCCCATGTCGCCGCCCATGAGCCGGGCGAGTCTCCGCGAGATCGAGAGCCCGAGCCCGGTGCCTCCGTACTTCCGCGCGGTCGAGGAGTCCGCTTGGGTGAATGCCTCGAAGAGCTTGCCTATGACGGATTCGGGAATTCCGATCCCCGTGTCATGGATCTCGAACAGGACCTGAAATTGGCCGCCTTCGGTGCCGCTCACTTTGCATTCGATCCAGATCTCGCCTTGGGAGGTGAATTTGAGCGAGTTGCCGATGAGGTTGTTCAGGATCTGGCGAAGCCTGCCGGGGTCCCCATGCAATACATGGGGAACGTCTTCATCGATCGTCGCCGAAAGGGTGATGCCCTTTTTCTGAGCGCCGTACCGGAACGTCTTGATCACGTCGACGACCAGGCGGCGTGGATCGAAATCGAGGTTCTCGAGCTCCATCTTTCCGGCTTCGACTTTCGAGAAGTCCAGAATATCTTTGACCAGGTTCAGGAGGCTTTCGGCCGAACGGCGGAGAGTTTGCGTATAGTCGGCCTGCTCGGCGTTGAGCGGCGTATCCAGAAGAAGGTCGGCCATTCCGATTACCCCGTTGATGGGGGTCCGGATCTCATGGCTCATCATGGCCAGGAATTCGGACTTGGCCCGAGTTGCCGCGTCCGCCTTTTCCTTGGCGATGATCAGCTCGCGGGTGCGTTCCTCGACCCTGGACTGGAGATCCTCATTGAAGCGCGTCAGCGCCTGTTCCTGCTCCGAAAGCGAGTTGACGAGCGAAGCCAGGCCCTTCGCGAGCTCCGAAACCTCGTCTTTCCCTGGGATTTCGGGAACGGTGCGTGCCGTTCCTTCGCGGACTCGCTCGGAGGCTTTGGCAAGCAGGATCAAGGGACGGAGGATTCGGGAGCCGCCCATTCGTCCGAAGAGCGCGAAGAGAAGACCTGCGAGCAAACACCCGAACAGGATTCGCTGCTGGAACTCCGTGGCCTCCGCGAACACGTCGCTCCACCGTGTGCGCACCAAAACTGTCCATTCCAGCCCGCCTTCCGTTCGAGGCTTCATCCTCGCTGCGCTGTAGAGATAGGGGGAGGGGGAATCGCCCTTGCTTTCCCGAACGAAGTATCCCGCACGCCTTTCGTCCTGCGTGGGGCCGCTGAAGAGCTCGGCAGAAGAGGGGAGAGCCTCGCTGCCTGGCCCGTGGATCAGCTTGCCGGAGCTATCGAGGATGATCATTTCGGTCGCGCGCTGGACTCCGAGAGATCCGACCCATTCGAGACCAAGGTTCACGGCCCATTGCCGGCTGAGAGAGGCCGAGATCACGCCGTTGATCCTCTTTCCGTCACTCAGGGGAACGGCAAGTTCAATGGTTTGGGTTTCGACTTCGCCGGAATCTCCCAGCCAGGGGCCGTTCAAGCCGTTCCGGAACCAGGACTCGCGGCTCAGGTCGAATGTCTTGGGCGAAGCTTCGGTCGAGACGCGCAGCCTTCCTCGCTTGTCCGCGATCCTGATCCGTTCGAAAGCCGGAACCTTCTTTTGCAGCCTGTCTAGCGCCTTTCTTTGCGAGAGGGGCGAAGCCGTGGCGCTCCAGACGCTCTCGAGATCTCCTAAAAGCTCCAGATCGCCCAGGCGCTCCTTCAGGTTTTGATCCAGTCGGGCCGCGATCTGATAAGCCAGCTCCGAAAGGAGATGACCTTGCTCTCGCTCCACTCTGGCTCGGTTCTCCAGGCCGACGATCAAGCTCACTGCGACGGCGAGTACGAGCGAGAGCGTCCCGATGAGGAGGCTGACTTTGTCCTTGATGCTCTTGCTCGGGTCAAAACGGCGCAATGTGAAACGTTTCGGGTCCTTTGGCAACAGGCCTCTCCTCCTTTGTCCTTTCGGAGAAAGGCAGGGAGGAGTTGACGATTCCTTTGACGATTTCTTCAAATAGCGTCAGAGAGATGACGTCGCTCACGAGGCCGGAGTCGGTTTTGCTGAACCTGCGGCTGATCAAATGAACTTGAGGCCGAGAAATCCGCCTACGAGAAGCGCGACGAAAGCGATGGACACCTTGTCGAAGTACCGATCGAGGAAAGTCCGCACCGGCTGGCCCATGAGATAGAGGAGTCCGGCCACCAGGAAGAACCGCGCGCCGCGCCCCAGGACAGAAACCAGGATGAACGGCCCGAGAGCCATTCCGGTCGCGCCTGCCGCGATGGTCGATACCTTATAGGGTACCGGCGTGAAGGCCGCGATCGCGAGGAACCAGATACCGAACTCTCCACGATACGCCTCGACGACGCGATCCCAATGGTGCTGGGCGTGATAGAACTCGACGATCGCGTTTCCGACCGAAGACATCAAGGCATAGCCGATCCCATAACCCAGGACTCCGCCGACGACAGAGCCAGCCGTGCACCAAATCGCCGCAGGAATCGCTTTCTTTCGCGAAAGGGTAGCGATCGCGATGAGCAGGACGTCGGGAGGCATGGGAAAGACCGAAGCCTCGATCAAGGAAATGAGGAAAAGCGCCGTGAGCGCATAGGG
>CAYNDM010000048.1:0-13223 GCA_964395265.1 uncultured Bacteriovoracaceae bacterium | reverse complement strand
CTTCCCTAAAACGCATCAAGGCCCTGCCTGAACGCTGGGTCCAGACAGGGCCTTGAGTTGCTTGGATCAACTAGCCGTCGCTGCCGCGAATCCGCTGTTCAGCGACGACCTCTCCTCTGATCAGATTAGAGGTTGATGCCTGCGTCGCGCAGAGCTTTGCCGTGCAGGTAGTTGACGATCGACTTCATGTTGGACTCGGAGGTCTGGAAGTTCTGAGCAGCTTTGCTCACGACTTCGTCGAGCTTGGAGTTGTCGCCGACCTGGGCCTTGGCCACGGCGCCAGCCAGCTCAGACGTGTTCACGCCGTAGAGGCGCTCAGCGAAGCTAGCCACGTCCTGCTCGGTGCGGTTTTCAAGACGGTTGAAGTCGCGGATGACCGAAGCCACTTTCTGGCCTTGAGCGTCCGAGAGACTGAACTTCTCAGCGAAGTACTTGGTAGCAGCAGCAAGTTCTGCAGCTTCCTGATCAGCCACGTCGGCCACGACGTCGCGAGTGGTTTCGGTCTGGCCTTGGTCGTTGATGTAGTAACAGTCTTCGTACCAGTAATCGTAGTAGTAGTCGTAGACGTACTCACAGTAGTAGGTCGTGGGGGTGCTCACGGTAACAGTGCCGCCACCACCACATGCGGTGAGCGCAATTGCCATCATTCCGAAGACTGCAGCCATTTTCGTTTTCATCTTACAATTCCTTTCGATTCTTATTCACACGGTTTGACACACGGAATTCGCGCCTTAAGACTCAAGCCAACTCTGGCAGAATAAAAATTCGCGATTCGGGCAGGGAGCTGAGCAACGCCCATACCAAGTCGTTCGCTCGCGAATCGGCATGTCATGAGCATAAACGTGGATTGAAATGCTGAGGTTATTTTGAAATTATCTGATCATTAAAATCGGAAATAATCCTCGCAGGATGAGACCAGGGCTATTTTGCAACTGGTGCCCAATTCGAAAGCCGGGCCGAATTGCAACCAATGCACGCGCGAATCGCGAGACCCGGGCCGCAGTGGCCCGGCTCTCGCGATGGATAGTAGGCCAATAACCAAAAGAAAAAGTCGGGAACTCTTCGCCCAGGCGTAAAGTTAGAGAATAATCGCACGTCGGTGCGATCACCCAAACCTCCGAACCGAAAGTCGCCTAGCGATCTAAAGTCAGAGGAATCTCGATCATCGAGCTTCCACAGAAGTAGTGAACGCTGGACTCTCCAGACTTCTGCGAGATATCGACGGCAGCCTCCTCGCACCCGTCGACGCCCAGCAACCTGAAGCGAATCGGGCGTATGAGCTGATCTTGGTCGGCTACGATCAACTCGCCACTCAGTCCCGCGGCCTGTTTCTGCTCGAGAAACGCCCCGGGAAGAACCTCTCCGCTCCGTCCTTTGACCGGCAGAACGATATGCACGCGCTCAGGATGAGTCGTTCTGAGCGGCGTCGAGAGGGTCCGTCCCGTCGCGGTCGAATGCAATCCGATCTCGAACTGGGATTGGAACACCATCGTTCCGCCACGATCCGAGAATGCGTGAAAGCCCAGAGAGTCCCGAATCGACTGAAACTCCTTCATCGGAGGAACGCGATGCTGCTGCGAGCTCAGGCCGCCCTGAGCATTTCTTTGGATCACGGTGAAGAGCATGGACCCTTCGCTGCCGGGCTCCGCGAACATGGAGGCTTTGACCGAGGGGTCCGAGGTCAATGCTCCCAACGGAAGAATGCCGACGAGGTTGTGGTAGTCAGGCAGCTCCAGCTTCTGTTCCCTGACCAGCTTGGGACCCTCGCTCGAGTTCACCAGCTTGGCGGTTCCGAAATCGAGTACAAATCCCTTGCCTTTTGCGGTCAGTAACGTGAGGTCACCATTCTTCAGCTCTTCCCAAGTGGACTGAAGGATAGCGATGGGCCCCTCGTTCTGGCTTTCGTCCAAGGTGATCGACCTAAGGCCTTGCTCCGTCAGATAATAGAGCCGGTGCTTGGGCGCTGGCTTCGGAGTGGGATCTGGCTTCCACGGATCCGAGGGCGACACCTCGGCATCGGGCAATCTTCCGAATGACGGCCAAGCAGGGACCATCCTGCCTCCGATCATCGTCCCCCTGAATCGCGGATGGATCGGCATCACGCTGTTGTCGTAGAAGTTCTTCTGGGGATTGCCTTCCTTGTCGTTCATCGTGACAACGCTCCAGTCTTTGACGTTCATTGCTTCATCAAAGATCCAGAACCTGGCGTTGTACCTGCCTTTCTCTTTCTCGTCCTCGACATAGGCGGTGATCACGTACTCGGCCTGACCGTCACGGTCGAGATCCAAGCGGCTGAGATTCACAATTCTGGGATCAGGCACTTCCAGTAGCAGGGGTCCTTTGATTTCATAATGAGAGCCACGATCCTTCAGCAAAAACGCCGCCGCACTGGAGCCTCTCGTCAAAACGGCGGCAAAGTCCTTGCCTTCGCTTTCCGTGAGATTTTGAAATGGCTTCATCCACGCTCCCGCGATCCGGGCTCCCAGCTCTTCCGGAACCAACTTGGAATGCCGGACACCTGGGGCCTGAAAGTAAGAGTCCACCAGACGGATCGCTTCGGCTTGCACCTTGAACTGCCTCACTTCCGCGCCGTCTGCCGTCACAGCCACTTCGAACTCGAAGCGGCTGTCAGTAAGATCTCCCAGCCGGGAAGTGCCGGTGAGCGCGATATCCAGCGCTTTTTCAGAGCCAGCAGCCCAATCATTGACGGTGAAGCTCGATCGCGAGATCGAGACCTGCTCACGGCCAGGCTTCGGTACCAAACGCACCGACACCTGCGCGTTTCGGGCCGATTTCCAAAAATTCTTCAGGCGGATTTTCAGGTTCTGTGAATCCTCCCCGGTTTTCCACGAGATGAGAGCCCCCCCCTTGACCGAAGGAAGGATCAAAGGCTGCTCTTTCACTTTGAAGCTACGGCCCAGGTCGATTCGACCGCCCATCGTATAGTGCGTTTCTCCGGCAAGGCGCGGCCTAGCTCCCACGAAAAGCCTGGCGTAGGCGTCTTCGGAAGAGTAGCCAGCGTTCAGAAGCCTCGCCAACGCGCCGCTGACGTGAGGGGCTGCCATCGAAGTCCCACTGAGGATCTCCCAACCCCTGCGCTCGGTGAAATTCTTGGGGTTCAGATTCGTCGGATAGGTGCTTAGAATCTGATCACCGGGCGCGACCAGGTCGACCGCGGCTCCATATCCCGAGAAAAAAGACATCGAACCATCGACGTTGTGCGAGCCCACGCAGATCACGCCCTCATACTGGCAAGGATAAGTGGGAACATCGTGCCCGAGGTTTCCAGCTCCAGTCACCAACAAGACGTCGTTCATTCGCGCTAGGTCCGTCATCTCGTGCATCAGGACCGAGTCATTCGCCAAGCTCCACTCGAGCGACATATTGATGATGCGCGCTCCGGTGCGGACAGCGTACAAGATGCCCCGCGCGATAGCTTCTGTGCCCTCATCACCCTGCTTCACTTTGACCGGAAGGATGAGCGCTGATTCGCTGACCCCGCGAACCCCCAACTGGTCTGCCTTCGCCGCCACGATTCCGGCCACATGAGTCCCGTGCCCGTGCCCGTCGCTAGGGTCATTGTCTCCGTGGACGCCCGTCCGCTCGTTTTCTTTTCCAGTGGTGTTCCAGCCATTGCAATCAAGGGGATGACCGTTGCCATTGGGATCGTACGTCGCCCATCGATCATGGCACTCCTGTGGTTCGGTGCCGCTCGAGAGGCAGGACTGATAGGACTTGATGCCTTCGCATTCGCGCTCATCGCGGAAGATGCGATCCTTCAGATCAGGATGGTTCACGTCCACGCCGCTATCGAGAACGGCCACGATCACCGGATTCGCTGGATTCTCGCGTGGGGCCCGTTCGATGCCCACATCCTCGCCAGGAACTCCCTTCACCGTGCGCACGTGGATATCGCTCAGTGGGATCTCGACTGTCTGACCGGTGTTCTTCAGCCCCCATTGATCCGCTAAATAGCGGTCGTCGGAGCTTCGCGACCCCTGCTCGGGGACTTTCACCTCGTTCAGACCGGATGGGATTCGGCTGCTCTCGACATGAGCATCGATCCCCCGGTCCTTGAGCCATCGCTTGAACGTCTGAAGAGCCTCGTCGTCCTTCAGCTTCACTTTCACCGAACGAGCGATCCCGCCTTTCTGGCTCCTGATCAGGAACTCCGCGTTGGCCTTCGAGAATACCCGCTCCGCAGAGAGGACCGCCGGAGCCCCAGCTAGCGAGCTCACGCCGAATTGCGCGACTGAGCCGCCTTTAGGAATGACGACGTATTCGGAGTCAGCCCAGCCCATCACTGGCAGGGCCGAAGCCACTAATAGCAATCCCATCCTCATCTTCATGTTCGTCATGGCTTCCTCTTCACATTCCTGGAGTGAACTGCAGCGCCCGCAGCTCGTAGTTGGAGATGCCGGTTTCGCGGCTAACCTGGTCGTAAATCCCACGCCCGTATCTTTCGTTGAACGTTCCGACCGTATCGGACTCATAGTCCGTGTAGCCGGTAGGATCCTGAGTCCTGAACCCGCTTACGTTCGATTCGGCATAGAAGTTTTGCGGACCGATGAACTGCAGGAAAATAGGCATTTGCGACGCATTGACCAGCGACCGAATGAGCTTGTTCCATCGCTCGGTCTTGGTCCTGCGATTCTCGCCCAGGCCCTGGCGTCTTAAGTCGAGCACGACCTGCATCTCCTGCGGGACGCAGGCTTTCGTCGTCATCGTTCCGGTCTCGCTCTTCAACGGCTTCTCGAGCTCGTAGGTCACCATTTTTCTCACGTTGTCCGATGACATGGCGAGTTTGCAGAACGAATTCCATTTCTCGGCACCGTACAGGCCTCGCAGGATGTTGTAAGCCGATCCTTCGGAGGCATTCAGGATCTTGGACTCGATCTTCTGCAACGCTCCCGGGTAGAGGAAGATCGCCGACCTGACCTCGTAGCCCATGAACTTGCGGGTCTGCGAGAAGACCCGATCATCGAAAAGCTGCCTTCCGTTCAAGAAGAGTTGGAACCATCCTTCGATCTCGTCGAACACCTTCGAGAGATCCGCAGGCGCGATGGACCAGCCGTTCCAGTAGTACTCGAGGCGGCTCACCGGGTTGTATTCGCTCCCGGGAGTGAGCTCCGCTTCCGTCATCACGTACTTGCGCTCGCTCTTACCCTTGATGGTATCGCCCGGATCGCTGCTGGACGAACCCAGACTGAAGAACGGCACCATCGAGCTCACGGATTTATTGAAGAACCCGTAGTAGTCCGAGCCCCGGCGCGTGGCATACATCGAGTAGAAGAACTGCCTGGAGTGGCGTTTTCCGTTCTCATCCAGAGTGGGCAGGCTCAGCTCGAGGTCATGAGTCATCCTGAGCTTCTCACGCTTCCACCAGAGGATATTGAGGGTGTTCAGGCGGAGCCTCACCTCGTGATCGGCCTCGTACCAGGTGAAGTTCTTGCGCAGGCTCTCGTCCGACCCGTCCCGCAGGAGCATCTTGATCGCCTGAATGACCTTCTTCTTGCCCTCGGTATCGGCCTCATCGACCTTGATCTTGAAAATATGGGTCTCAGCCTCGCCCTTCAAGAACTTCTGGGAAGCCTCGACGAGTCGGATGAAGTAGGTCAAGCCCTCGCTGAACGTATTATCGAGCTTTCGCTGTTTCTGGATGATCACCTCGACCCCATCGGTGGTCTTTCGGAAGATGGTCGATCTCAAGAATGCCTTGCTCGTCTCATTGGCGAGCGAGACATTCAGGCGGCCGACCACGGGCACTGGCAGGCTCATCGGAGCCGTGAGACGGCCAGAGAGGTCGACCTGGTCGCTGATCATGAACGTTTCCATATGGCCGAGCTGCTTCAGGAACGCCTCCACGTTGTCGTTGACGCTCTTTTCAACGTTCTTGGTGCACTCCTCGTCGCGATTGACGGGTATCATCAGGATTCTCGTGTCCGGCACCCCGGCGGCGATCAGCTCGCTACGCAGCGCCTCGGCGGCGGCGCGCGCCTGGATATTGACCGGATTGCGAGGCTCGTTAAAGGGATCGTCCTGGTAGTCCGGATGGTCCTTGTCCCAGTCCACCTTGATGTGTTTATGTATCTCTCCGCCGAGCTCGACATCCTCGGTCCAGACCACGTCCGGAAGCTCGCACTTGATCTCTGGATCGAGCACGCCAGCGATGCGCTTCATCAGCTTGGGCACCATCAAGTCGGTGAGCTTCTGCTCGCTCAGGGACTTCAAGTCCTCGATCGGCCTCACATGCACGTAGGACCGGTTCATCGTTGCGATCGCGCCGATGGAGGGTGTGGAATTCTTCACTCCTGAAATCAGCCCATAGGCACCCAGTTCCACGCGGCGGCTGATCGCGTCCACGAGCTGCGTGCGCGCCTCCATTCCCATGTACTGACCGAAAACCACGGATCGATTGGCCGAGACGCCAGCGTTCAGGATCGGATTGAAATGGACATCGAGCGGGACCGTATAGTCCTGCATGTCGCCGCCATCGTCGATGAATGCCCGCTGCGCGTCGGCCAGCTTGGCGCCGAACGCCTTGGCTGCGTCTTCGGTCCTGAGGCCCGGGATCTTCTTGCTTCCGAAGTCCAGGAGACCGCTCAGCCCTGACCACATGAGCGTGTTCTTGAAGTAGCGGTAAAGCTCGCCCATGCGGAAAGGGTTCTCGGGCGCGTCCTCATGAAAGAGAACCGCGTACCCCTCGTAGTCAGCCTTGGTGAGTTGGCCGTTCTTCACGTTCCCGTTGGTGTAACGAGTATCCGGTTTGAGCGATGAGAACTCCTGGTGCAAGTTGGCGAGCTCGAGCATACGATCGCGGCGCGAGGCGAGGCGCTCAACAATCAATCCCCCGATATCCTGGGGAACTCCCGAAGCGCTGACAGCAGCAGCGAAATCAGCTTTACTGAGGCGAGCAATGCGCCTCATGATCCATTTGTAATCGTCAATGGTGACATCCTTGAAGTTGCTGCTATCCGGCTCGATGTAGGTGAACTCGATGACCTCGACTTGCTCGCCGAGCTGTTCATCCTTCTCCCAGCGGATCCGGCCCGTGGTCCAGGAAAAGGCATTCACTGCTTGAGGCAGATCGACGAGAACGAAAGGGGCGATCAAGGATCTGAAGATTCGGCGGGTCTTTTGCTTGGCTTCGGTCAGGCGTCCCCAGTGGACGTTCACGGTCCTAAGGCGTCCAGGCTCGAGCACCGCTCCCTTGACAGTAATTTCGGGTTTGCCTTCGGGCGCTTCGAGCACCCAACGGGAACGATCGGTTCGGCTATTGTCCGCCATCTCCTGGATGAAAGAGTCGCGAGTGGCCACATCGGGAAATCGGATCGTCAGCTTCTTGTAATATTTCGGTACATCAACGCTGAACCCAATGCGTCGGAGGATTCCGGCACGGATGATCGCCGCATGGCTGTCGGTGCTGAAACTGGCGGTGAAGGCTTTTCGCTGTCCCGCCACTTCGGCGTCCACCGATATGCGGTGGGAGAAGCCAGGAGAAGGCAGGCTCGAGTCGTAGACCAATATCGCCCCTTCTTGTGGGTAACCGAGCTGGTCCTGGTTGGATGCCGGCAAGGCCTGATTTCGCCAAAGTAGGCTCTCCTGAGGATCGAGCTGGCTCAGGTCGAAGCGCTTTTTCAGAAGCTGCGCCGCCTGGTTGTGATCGATAGGCTTGCCCTGGTAGATCAGGTCCACTGCAGGATCTTTATCCGAGCGAAAGGCGTCCGTCGGGATCTTTACCGTCCCTGCATGGACTGCTGTAGAGTGGAGCCAGCCAAACCCGAGCGCCAGCGCCGCCTGAGCGACCAATTTGAATTTAGACATAACGACCTTTCGGTAAAAATCAGACTTAATTAGTCGCCTTATATGACATCAGACAAAATCGGTCAAATGTTGTTTACCAATACTTGACTTTTTTATTGAAAGATCTGTGGTGCCAAAACGGCCTTTCCGCTGCGGAGGCTAGGGTCAAATCGTGCCGCATGGTGCCTTGACCACCACTCTCCTCAAAATTATTTGAGTTGAGGAGGCATATCAGTTGCTCGGTCCTGAAGCGCAATAGGTTTGCGAAAGCTTTTTAACGGAAAGAATGAAGGAGTGATCATCATGAAACTCAATCTATTTGCGGTGGGCCTTGTGCTCGCCGCCCTGGCACCTGCAGTCCATGCAGAAGAGCTTAGTGAATTCACCAGCAGCACCCGGCGCTTGGTCATCGAGACCCGGCAACTCGAAGACCTGGTCGTTCGCTCTGGTTACGATTCGGTGGTAAAAGCGACGGCCCGCTCCCTGGCACAAAACAGCGTCCAGCTCGACCTTTGTGCAGGCCCGGCACTCCAGCCATTTCCCGGCGGGCTAGGGGGAATCGGCGAGATCGATGAGCCCCACGACTTAGCCCGCCGATGCTCAATCCAACTTTCTCGGGTTCTCGACAATCATAGCCGAGTGGAGCATTACCTGGCGGATTCTTTCGTCCGGTATCCTCTGATCTTCCAACAGCTGCAACAAGTCACCCAAACGATTCGCCAAGTCGAGCAAGAGCTGGACGGCCCCATCCCTCCGCGCCCCCGTCCGATTCCTCCTCGCCCGGTTCCTCCGCCGTACCCCGGAGACCTGGATGCACGGGGCGCTTTGGATCATGCCAGTTTCCTATTCTCGGCTCGTAACCCGACCCAGCTCCATAGCATGTGTGTGAGCTTCGGCCGTCGTCACGGCCTTCAACACGGCGTCCGGGTCGTACAAGTGAATGGGCATCGCATCTCTTTACCGGGAGGTCGAGCGATGTCTCTTAGCGATGCTTGCCGACACGTCGTTCGTCACGCGAACTGAAGTTCGCGCTGGTTCGATCCTGAAACAAGCAAAGCCCCGGCGCTCCCTTGGAGCCCGGGGCTTTTTGCTAATCCGGTACGGCTCCGGTCGCTACGCCTTCTGTCCGGAGCTGAAATCGATCACCGCCTGATCATTGGCTCCGCCGAACAGCAGAGATATTACGCACCATGTCAATTAATGGTAAATACTGCGCTCCCCAACTACCGCTCGAAAGGATTAGTTTATGAAAAAGTCCGTTTTGACTGTTGTGGCCCTACTTGCAACTACGCAGGCATTCGCCCTGGATAGTGCCTGCATGACGAAGCAGAAGAACGCCGCCAGCTTCAAGCTTGCGCAGGAACTCGCTGTGGCCGTTCAGGGCGCTGAAATTATTGGTTAGGTGTACGGTATGTGGACCGAAGCTGTCGGTAACAATGCGGGTAGCGACAAGGTTATCGTCCGCATCGGCAACCGCGTAAATCGCGGAATGACCATCAAGACCTACGAAGTGGCTGCGAAGCAGATCGGCGCAACCGACGACTGCACCATCAGCAGCGTCCGGGAAGTCAGGCAGTAAACCTCTGTCTTTGGGAGCTGAAGCGATACCGGGTCCATGCACGTAGGCAAAGGTTCCACGCGTGCATGGACTTGCCATCATCAGCCAAGCGCTACTGCATCTGGGCAGGAACTCTGCCCCCACATTATTTGATGGAGTCTAGTCGGGAAGCCACCGCAACCTTTTTATTCTTTGGCCGTGAAAAGATTCTTTGAATCGCTTCAATTGATCTTTCAGATCGCCGTAACCATAGACACCTTTCACGTTCATGGTGTCGAAGGACATGATATCGACCATATGGGTAGCCTGTTTGCAGGGCGCGAACCAGCCGCCGATATCGAGAATTTGGTGGTCACGGCCAGCGTTTCAAAGGCCATCAGCCGATCATTTAGGGATTTCATATTCAAGTCTTACCCGGACAATACAGTCCGCTCTTATTTAAGTGCCGAATAAAACACAGTGCCTTTTTTGAGGTGCCAGGCAATTTCCTGAAAGTGCCGGATATTCCACCAAATACTGCCCATGTCCGCATTGCGGACAGGCTCCGCCTTCGCCATCTCGCTCCTGCTCGAACTGTCACGCCTTGCGGCACTGGTTCCTAAGACGTTGGGAGAGTTTCCCGTTCGCGGCACTGAAATGGAACGTAACAGTAGATAACAACTAACGAAAGGTAGATCGGACCTGATCTTTAATCGGATCACTCGCTCGCTAGCGACGACGTTCGCAAGTCTTTGATCTTACGTCGAGCTGACGTTGACCCAACCATCTCGGAGTTACATTAGAGTTACGTAACCAGCACTCGTGGTGCGCCACGAGGGACTTGAACCCCCACGCCTTGCGGCACACGGTCCTAAGCCGTGCGTGTCTACCAATTCCACCAGTGGCGCGCAGCGAGCTGCTAGCTGAAGACTTTTCTACCACCATTCCACTACTTATTCCAGATAGGGCCAAGATCAATGTCATTTCCGTCGAGGCGAGCCGCTCGATCACTCGTAGCGGTAGTACCTGTTCCTGGGGAGGGGCGAAGCGTCGCAATCGTGCGGTGCCTGTAGATCCCTTGTCAGCGGAGTCAGATCGAGCGCGTTCTTCGGATCGATCAAGTTGGATAGAAGGTACTGGTTTCCGAACTTGTAGCGAACAGGGAAGCCGTCCCTCAATTCCGCCGTCAGGCAATTCTCCAGATTGGCGCCTGATACTGACCTGCCAACTAAGTCCAAATTTGACAGAATTCGCCTCAAATAATATCTGTCAAGCCGCATAAATTAAAAATTCTCATGGCCCGAATTGCCAACTCTTTTTGAGTTTTCAATAGCTCTCAAAATGGGGCCGATATTTATAGGAGGCAGGCCATGAACCGCAATCTTATCATTTTAGGGCTTACATTGACCTTAGCTGGCTGTGCATCGGGTGACTATCCCCCCAAAAACCTAGCCATTTGAAAGCTCAAAAACCCAGGCTATAACGCATCAGGCCAAGACGGTCTGGAGAGAGGGTTTTTGAGTATGAAGAAGTCCAAGTTTACCGAGGAACAGATCATCGCGATTCTCGGCCAGGCAACCGCGGGCAAGCCCGTGGAAGAGCTCTGCCGCGAACACAAGATCTCGACCTACACGTTTTACAAATGGAAGAAGAAGTATTCCGGCATGCAGGCTGCCGACGCCAAACGGCTCCGCGAGCTGGAAGCCGAGAACACGAAGCTCAAGAAACTGGTTGCCAACCAGGCGCTCGACATCGTCGTTCTGAAGGATGCGCTTGGAAAAAAATACTGAGGCCCGCCGAGTTAAAGGCTTTGGCCCGCGCTTCGATCGAGAAGTTTGGGATCAAGCATCGACGGGCCTGTCGGGTCTTTGGGCTCAATCGCTTCACCTGGTGGTACGAGAGAAAACCCGAAGGCCAGATGAGCGTGAAACTCAGGGCCAGGATCCGGGAGCTTGCCGCCCAGTATCCGAGCTACGGGCATCCGATGCTCCACTACATGATCAGGAACGAGTCGGATCACCCTGTGAACCGTAAGCGTACGGAGCGCATTTACAATGAGGAGGGACTCTCGTTGAGAAAAAGAAAGAAGAAACGAACGAAACTGGTGCAGCTCAGGTTGGCACTACCACCTGCCGAGCGACAGGACGACGTCTGGTCGATGGATTTCATCCACGACTGGTTGGGAACAAATCAGAGACTGAAGGTCCTGACTATCGTGGATTACTGCACGAGAACCAGCCCCGATCTTTACGCTGCCATCTCGATCAAAGGTTGCGACGTGGTCGCGGTCCTCGAAAGGCTACGCCTTGCAGGACGAAAGCCGAGGATCATCGTCGTGGACAACGGCCCCGAATTTCGCTCCAAGGCACTGCAGCTTTGGGCGACCCGGTACGGTGTCCGACTTCACTTCATCGAACCGGGAAAACCGTATCAAAATGGCTTCATCGAGAGCTTCAACGGAAAGTTCAGAGCCGAGTGCCTGGATCGAAACCTGTTCGAAACAATCGATGCAGCGAGACTTTTCATTTCAGCATGGAAGAGAGAGTATGAAGAGAGAAGACCGCACACGAGCCTGAACGGGATGACTCCTAGTCAGTATGCCCGGATCAAGCAATGTGCTTAACCAGCCTGAAATGAGCTTTTGATCGGCTTGGTTCCAGGGGGATAGTCAACGAAGTTGTAATTGCCGTTCGTTCGGCGAAGCATCTCCACCGCGTGTCCTGCGCGTAGCATGTGGACCGCCTTATAGACCCGTTCCTCGTCCGGATCCGGCAGCTCCTGCTCGTCGAATCGGTCAGGTACGGAGGCTTCCGATAGGGATACTTCTTTGGGCGCAATCGCTCGACATCTTCCTTCCTGCCAACGTACCGGAGAAGTCGTCGAAAGGTCATGAAAAGGTGTCGATTGGCGTTTTCGGTTTCCTGGGCGTCCAGGATGTTCTGGATGAGTTCGACATCCACACTGCGGATGGACTGATTAGCGAGAAACCGGATGGCCCGTACAGCGCGATGAGCGTCAGTATTCAACGTGCTTCGCTGACAAGACCGTTTGATCTCGATCTTCTCGCGCGCGTATCGTTCAAGGACTTCCTGGTTATAGGCCGATAACGGCTTCTCTCGCTTGAGCCTGGAAAGCTCCTTCTCCATCTCGGTCTTGAGCTGCTCGGCGGCCAGCTTCGTGCTTCCGTCCTCGACCTTGAGTCTGCCTTCACGGTAGCTGCGCGTAAGTGCAGTGATGCGATCGTCGTCGATGTTGATCTGAACGCGAGATCCGTCTTCAGCGATCTCGTCTCGGACGAAGGAAAAGGATCTGCGCCCCTGCATCCAGGGACCGCGAATCGTGATCGGAATTTTCCTTCCCAGAGTCCTCATCCAGCACCAAGCCGTAACCCTCCTCGCCCCAGTGGCTGAGGAGATCGTACAACTCTGCTGTACCTATGGATTCGCCGTAGATCTGGCTTGCGGCCTCGGCGAGAGCTGACGCCTCACGGAAGGTCTGAATTTGCGCGACAGCTGGAGAAGCGTCTACTTTCATGACGTTATCGCTGGCAGAGGCGTCTGCCAAAGGATGGCCGTTTGTCTGCCAAAAGAGCGCGATTCCCAACTTCTTCTGCTGGGTTGCAGAAGGCGCTCTTAGTTTCCTAAGACCAGCGTGTCTACCAATTCCACCACGCGAGCTTCATGGGCTTTTACCCAAACTGCCTTGAAATGCTAACGATTGCGCCATCCTGTAGACATGCCGACCGCAGCTCAGATCAGAACGAGCTTTAGGCCGCCGCGCCGGGTTTGCCCCCGCTCCCTTTGGCGAGACGCGCCTGTTTGGCCATGGCGAGCTCCTGTTTCAGCCGAGCCGCTTGTTTTCGGGCATCCGCCCGCCGGCGTGA